>JAIRXZ010000107.1 GCA_031267995.1 Odoribacteraceae bacterium
TCGTCTTTCTTTTCAGACAAGTAACCTTCCAGTTCGCCTGATAGTCCTGCCTCCAGGAATCGCTTCAACAGTGGCGCGAGAATGCCGTTTTTGCCAGATAAACTGTCACCGGAACGAAGGCGAGCGATCGCTTCTTGCTCGAATGACTTGTAATCGAAATCTTTCTTGGTGTCAATAAATCGTGTTTTAAATTGTAAATGTAATCATTTTCTAAATTGACATAGTTTTGTGAATAGAGCCAGAAAATGACACAGTTGGCTGAACAGACTCGCCATTATCTTTGAAGGCAGATGGGTAAATTGATGGTAGACAAAGGGAAAATGACATAGTTGAGTGGACAGACTCAAAAGAATCTCATGTGAGAGAAAAATATTCTCACGCGAGAATAAAAAAAACTCACGTGAGAAAAAAACATTCTCATGCGAGATAGAAAAAATAACATATAAAAATAAAATAATCTTGTATAACGATTAAAAAATCTTATACTAGAAAGAAAAAATCCCGCACGAAAAAGAAAATATCACACGCGAAAACAAAAACATCTCGCACAAGAAAGAAAAAAACTCACGTGAAAATGTTTTGAAGCAGCGGGGGATTCGCGGCAACATGCACGAGGGAAGCAACATACCGCGTGGAAGCGATAATCACACGCGATGATTATAAAAACACCCGCGCCTTTTTTAAAGAAAACCGCGGGGATTCCTTTCGAACATTGCCCGCGGATTTTGCCCGCGACGCGTGGACAAAAGTTACTCGCGCGAGTTCGTGCCCCACTCGCGCGGGTTGGTTTCTTACATGCGCGAGTTCGTTCCCCATTCGCGCGGATTGGTTTCTTACATGCGCGAGTTCGTGCCTCATTCGCGCGGATTGGTGGCTCACATGCGGGAAAGGGCGCCCGCGAGGGGTGTCCCCACGGGATTTGCCGGAAAATGTCTTTCGCTGGCGCGGGCTTGTAGCCCGTGCCTTCACCGGGGGCTTGATTGTTGGCTTTTGTTGCTTGGGCTTCGACAGGCTCAGCCACCGTAATAGCCGCGGTGGCTGAGCTTGTCGAAGCCAGGGTTATTGGAGTATGCTGTAGGGGCGACCCTTGCGGTCGCCCGCGATGACGCGTACGTGTACACCAATATTGGGGTGCACACGCGGGGAAGGGCGCACGCAAGGCGCGCCCCTACAGCATTATTGTTATCGTTGTGGTATGTTGTAGGGGCGCACCTGCGTGTGCGCCCTTTGCCGCGTGTGCATCCCGATGATAACAACGATAAACACGTTGTGGGCGCCCACAAGGGGTGCCCCTACAGGTTCGTTGGAAAATGCTGTAGGGGCGAATAATTGTTCGCCCTTTCCCGCGTGTGCCCCCGCGATGTGTTTTGCTTTACAGGCGGTGAGGGCGAATAATTATTCGCCCCTACAGTTTTACCGGTGTTGTCGTTGGGCGGGAAAGGGTGCACACGCAGGTGCGCCCCTAGAACGTTCGCACACCCCGACGATAACACCGGTAAACGTTGCGGGCGCCCCTCGCGGGCGTCCACCTCTTTGTGTAGAGACGTAGCGTGCTACGTCTCCAAGATTGGATTTCCGTTTCCTGAGACGTAGCACGCTACGTCTCTACAGTTTTGGTCGCGATTACGATTGCGTTCCCGGTTCCCTCGCTCACCCACCCCTCACCAAAAAAGGAAACTCCTCCTGGGAGTTCCTCTTCCTGGCCTTCTTTGCCGGGCGCGAAGGCCTTTTCTTTTTCTTGAATTTGTAATTGTGCACGTGTGTCATTTTTTCTTTTTTTAAAGGTTTGACAATGCTTGACTATATTTCGCGGCCACTTGTTTTCATTTCTATCTCATATGAGATGAAAGCTATCTCATATGAGATGACTCCTGTCTCATATGAGATAATTGCCAACTCTTGTAAAGTTGTGTGCGTTTTCCATAAAAGCCATCCTTGTTTCCGGCGTGACGGGGTTCACGTCGCGCGAGATTGATTCTGTCACGAGTGAAATCGCACTTTTTTCGGGTGAAATCGGCAAAATCTCGCGCGAGACGGGGGCAATCTCATACGAAATAGCTTTCATCTCATATGAGATAGAAGTGGTTTCGTGCGTGTTTTTTCCGGTTTCCGACGCGTTTACATTTTTTTCACGCGTTTTTTGGCTTGTCTCGCGTGCGATTGTCGTGTTTTGTTGTGTTTCGTGTTTTTCTCCGATCATTTTTCTCTTTTTTTCCGATTATCGTGTCTGTTTTTGAGGCCTTCCCAGGGCGATTTTTTTCGAGTTCCCGGTTGTTGCGAACGATATTAGGTTAATTTTTGATTATGTTATCTTAATTTCTTGTCAACGATTTTGATATTATTGACCGCTTGCCACGGCGGAGGAGGTGGGGGTGAAGGTGATCGTCCGGTGGGTGGCGGGAGATCCGGAGAAGGTCAGCAAGGAGTCAAAGAAAACAGACGGGAGGCAAGTAAAGAGGAGGTTGAGGGGATGACGAAGGGGACGGGGAGATTGAACTTTCGGGCACGCTCTCGCGAAATGACACCAGCGACGACGGCCGGCGGGCGTTGTCCGGGGTATCGTGCTTGTTCAAGGCAACGACGTGCAAGGCAACGGTGTAAACTGTCGCGCGCGATGGCATCGCGGTAGTTTTTGCCAATTTGCATGAAAAGTTTAAAATTATGGCGAGTTCTTTTGTTATCTTTTCAAATCACATTACATTTGTGTCGACATTTAGACATGATATGAAAAACGCGTTAAACACGGTCGCCACCTTACTTGCCGGAAACCATCCGGCGATCTTGGAGTTCAGGTCGTTGCCACGGTACTTGCCGGCGGATCGCCGGCTTAATTTCACGTGCCTTAAATCCGCGGGGTACCCGATCGATCTCCCGCGTCGCCACCTCGATAATAATTTAGGATCCACATAAAACACAATTAACACTAAAACATTAAAATCATGGAAAAATTTTCAGCACGGGTTAGCCCGAAAAACCAGACGCGCGGGGGAAACTTCTTATTGTTCATTGTTGCAATATTTGCATTCAGTTCTTGTTCGATAACGTCTAAAACCTATCTCGTTAATTCACATGTAGACGTGAACATAAACGCTTATGGCGGCAACGTTATAAACAGTAAAACGGCAATGGTTATTTGCAACGATCCGACCATCAAAAAATATGACTTGAAAAATCTGGAATTTGAAAGCTATGTGAAAACAATACTCGCGACAAAAGGGTATTCTTTTACCGATAACAATGACGAGGCGAATGTTATCATTTTTTACGAGTATGGCATTAGCGATCCGAAAGTGTATACTTCTCAACGGGTTGTGCCTGTTTGGGGGCAAACGGGTATCTCTTCAAGCAGGACAGAAGTAGGTACTTCTTTTGGCAAACCTTATTCGCGAACAACCTATACTCCGAGTTATGGTGTGGTAAGCAGCGACGTGGTAACCGACACGGATATAACTTATGTTCGCTGGACTAATATCAGCGCTTTTGATGCTGATTATTACCGGAAAACAGGCGAGGACAGAATGTTATGGCTCACGGAAATACAATCTGAAGGCAGCAGTGATGATTTACGATATATATTTCCGTTTCTATTGACGGCGGCAAGAGAGTATATTGGACAAAATCACCCGACTAAAATAAAAGTAAGTCTGGCTCTCGACCCCGCGGATAAAAGCGTGCTTGAAGTGAAGAATACTCTTGTAACAGTAGTTGTTAACCAGGCTACCGCGGGACGCAAAGATCCACAAGCAACGGTAGTTAAAGATGTATATAGAAACGGAGAACTATATATTAAAGAGGGTATGCCTGTAAGTATAGAGAGAACAAGAAAGAGCGAAGATTTACTACTTTCTGGTTTTTCAACAACTTCTGTTTATGGCAATAAGGTGTCTTTAAAAGGAGCTTATCGAGTGATTGGAAAAGATAATCAAAAGATGCGCAATATAGGGAGGGACCTAAGTGCGATTAGTGTCATCACCGTGTTCACTATTTTACCTATTACTCTACCGATGGCGTTTGCCGGTGATTATCACGCAAAAGTGCCCGAGGGAACCGTGTTTTATTTGGAAATGGAATAACTTTCATGGCATAGGTCTTGGCAAACGGGGGCGTCTAAAAGAAGACGCCCCCGTTTCTTATTATTTCACGGTTGCTTGTTAGCAGGCACGCCGGCAATATGGACGGCGAGACGGTTTTATTTCGCGCCTTTTTTGCATGAAAAGTTTAAAATTATGGCGAGGGGCTTGGTTGTTTGTAAAATCGTCGTTACGTTCGCGCCGACATCCAAACTCGTGTTTTAATTTTGATATGATGAAAAAATTATTCGTGTTATTCCTTTTGTTATCCGGTGGCCTGGTGGTGCAGGCGCAGCAACATTACCGGGACGTCGTGTACTTGAAAAACGGGAGTGTTATCCGGGGCACTATCGTTGAATTAGTTCCGGATAAATTGATAAAGATCGAGATGGCCGACCAAAGCGTGTTCGTTTACCAGTTGGACGAGGTTGAAAGTTTCGCCAGGGAGGCCGTCCGGGGGAATAATTTTCGTCGTTTTCCCGGTAGCGATCACGGTTACGCGGGGATCGTTGACATGGGGTATGGCGTGGGCGCCGGGAGATACGGGTCTGATTTCATTCATTTTACCATGATCAACGGGTACCGGTTTAATCCTCATTTTTTACTTGGTGTTGGCACGGGCGTGAAGTTTTATCACGAGGAGGAGGCCGTGCTGGTGCCGTTCTTCGCCCATTTTCAGGCCACGCTTTTGGACGGGCTGGTTTCTCCTTACGCGGCGGCGAGTGTCGGTTATTCTTTCAATGCCAGCGGTGATTTCGAGGGCGTTGGGCTGCTCGTTAACCCGAGCGTGGGCGTTCATTTCGAGGTGTCCGGTAATTCGGGGATCAACGTGAGTGTCGGATATGACGGGCAGTGGGCGGAGTTTGTCATTTACGACGGTCATAATCTCGATGTCGTCTACAAGGTGATGGGTGGGGTGTGTGTGAAGGTGGGCTTCGTGTTTTAAAATATTTTTAGAAGGGAGGAGGGGTGATCGGGGGCGGGGGCTCGTCCCGCGAGTGAAAAGCCCGCGAATTGAAGTGAATGATGCCGCGCCTGAAAAGGTGGGCGGCGTCGCGTTCGGGGGAGGGGAGGGTGCGGGCGATTGTATGTTGGCGGTATTGGCATTTCGTGAGACGTAGCACGCTATGTCTCTACAGAGGGACTTACAATTGACGAGACGGTTGCAGGTTGTGGAAATCAGTAGAGACGTAGCGTGCTACGTCTCAAGTCACGGGCACGGGCTACAAGCCCGCGCCAGCGAGGGGGAGGGCGAATGATTATTCGCCCCTACAGCAGGGCGAACGATCTCGCGGGGGTGAATAACACCGTAGGGGCGAATAATCATTCGCCCTTACAACAGCGGGGCGAACGATCCCGCGTCAGCGGGGGGAGGGCGGGGCGATTGTATGTTGGTGGTATTGGCATTTCGTGAGACGTAGCACGCTACGTCTCACGATAAGGCAACCCGTAACCGCGGGCGCACGCGAGGCGCGCCCCTACAGCATTCTCCAACGAAACCGCGGGGGCGCCTCTCGCGGACGGTCTTTCCGGTGGAGGCACGGGCTACAAGCCCGCGCCAGCGGGGGGAGGGCGAATGATTATTCGCCCCTACAGCAGGGCGAACGATCCCGCGACAGTGGGGTTATATGTTGTCGGTATCCGGGGAGACGTAGCACGCCACGTCTCTACAGTAAACAATGTCGCCCGCCTGGAAGGGTGGGCGGCGGCGCATTTGGGGGAAGGGGAGGGTGAGAGGACGAGGGGTGAGAGGACGAGAGGACGAGAGGACGAGGGGACGAGGGGACGAGGGGGCGAGGGGAGAACGGAACCCGTTCAGCCCACGATCGGTTTTCCTTCCTGAAGTATTTGGAGATCGTCCCAGAAGCCGGGGTAGGATTTGGAGACGCAGTCGGCATCGTTGATGGTGACGGGGGAGAGCGCGTTCAGGGCGACGGTGGCCAGGGACATGGCCACGCGGTGGTCGCCGCGCGAGGAGACTTCGCCGCCCTCTACCGGCCCGCCGCGGACGATCATCAGGTTGTCGTCGTACTTGACGGAGATGCCGAGGCGGGCGTACTCCTCCTTGAGGGCGGCCGCGCGGTCGCTCTCCTTGTGGACGAGGCGCCGGACGCCGAGCAAGCGGCTGTTTCCACCGCAACGGGCGGCCAGGGCGACGAGTGCCGGGAAGAGGTCGGGACACTCCGTCGCGTCGAAGGAAAAGGGTTTTAGCCGCTTCGGTTTTACCACGGTGACGCTGCCGCGAGCGTCGGGACGCGGCGGGGAGACGAAGACGCGCGCGCCGGACGAGCGGAGGGCGGTGAGGATGGCCTTGTCCGCCTGCGGGGAGTTCTCGTCGAGGTCGGTGACGGTGGTCACGCCGGCGATAGCTCCCGCCACCAGGAGGCACGAGGCGCCGCTCCAGTCGCCGGCCACGCGGTGGGCGCAGGGGGTGTATTTCTGCGGCGTCGGGATGGTGAAGTGGTGATAATCGTCGTGGATAATCTTGACGCCAAATTCGCGGATCACCTCGCGCGTGAGGTCGATATAGGGCTGGCTCACCAGTTCCGGGACGACGAGCGTCGAGCGTTTCGCCGCCAGCGGCAGCGCCATCAGCAGGCCGGTGAGGAGTTGCGAGCTGACCGAGCCGTCGATCAACGCTTCGCCCCCGGTGAGCGGGCCGGTGATGGTGACGGGCAGCCGGCCGTCGTTGGTGGTGACGGTGGCGCCGAGGGCGCGGAGCGGTTCGACGATCATGTCGATGGGTCGGCCGAGGAGCGTCCCGCTTCCCTCCAGCCTCGTTTCGCCGGGGAAGAGGGCGACGACGGGGGCGATCATCCTGGCCAGCAGTCCCGATTCGCCGCATTGCAGCACGCGGGGGGCGGGGGGCAGTTTGGGGAAGATGGAGGTGATGGCGTATCCTTCGGGGATGCGGCGGACGGTTGCCCCGAGGGCGGCTACCAGGCGGAGGGCGGCCAGGGTGTCGTCGCACGGCGAAAGGCGCGCGATGCGCGAGCGACCGGTGGAGAGGAAGGCGGAGATGATGGCGCGCTGGGCGTCACTTTTCGATGGCGGGGCGGGGAGTTCTCCCTTAACCGCGGATGCAAGTATTAATTTCTTCATGGATAATTTTTGTTATTTGTAGAGGATCGCGTTTGGTCGTGTCGACGACAAGGCCGGCCGTCGCGGTGTATAGTGGTTTTCGTCGTTCGTAGAGGGTGGTGGCGGCGGCCAGGGGGGTGTCGCCGGTGGAGAGGAGGAGGGGGCGGGTGGTGACGTCGATCCTCTCGACGCAGTCCTCCGGCGTGGCGTGTAGCCAGATGACGGTGGCGCGGGCGCGGAGGATTTGCCGCGCTTCCGGGAGGGTGACGATGCCGCCGCCGCAGGAGATGACGCGGGGGTCGGGGCGATCGAGGAGGTCGCGGAGGGTTTGCAGTTCGAGGTCGCGAAAGGCGCGCTCGCCGCCGGTGGCGATGAGGCGGGGGACGGTCTGGCCGGCGCATCGCTCTATCTCCCGGTCGGTGTCCGCGAGGGGGAGGCGCGTGGCGTCGGCGAGGAGGCGGGCGATGGTGGTTTTTCCCGCGCCGGCGGGGCCGACGAGGGCGATGTGCGGGGGAAGGGGAGGGGGCAGGGAGAGGAGGGTTTCCATCGCCTCGCGGTCGGGTTCGGCGCCGGTGAGGAGGCGGTAGGAGGGGATGGCCTGGTGCAGGAGCCAGTCGAGGCCGGGGATGTAACGGGCGCGGCGGCGGGCGGCGCGAGGGGCGAGGGGGGAGTCGCGGTAGATGGCGTCGAGGATGACGTGGCGGGGGTCTATCCATTGCTCTCGGAGGAGGTCGACGCCCGCCGGGAGGGTGTTGACGATGATGGCGCTGGCGGCGACGAGGCCGGGGAGCGAGGCGTCAACGGGCGCGGCGGCGCAACCGAGGAGGGTGGCGAGGGCGGTGGCACGGTCGGCGGTTCTGTTGGCGATGGTGACGCGGGCGCCGGCGTCGCGGAGGGCGAGGGCGGCGGCGCTTCCGGCTCCCCCGGCGCCAAGGACGAGGCAGGGGAGGCCGCGGGGGGTGATGCCGGCGGCGGAGAGGGCGCCGGTGACGCCGTCGATGTCCGTGTTGTGGGCGGTGAGGCGGTCGCCTTGCCGGGTGATGGTGTTGGCTGCGCCGAGGGCGCGTACCGCGGGGGCGGCGTCCGGGACGAGGGGGACGATGCTCTGTTTATAAGGCGCGGTGACGTTGATGCCGGTGAGGTGGAGTTCGTCGACGAGGCGAATGATCTCTTCGGCGGATCGGGCGGCGAGGCGGGTGTAGGGCGCGGCGGCGGATGTTCCCCCGTAGGCGGCGGCGAAGAGTCGCGGGCTTCGACTGTGAAGGATGGGGTGACCGGCGACGGCGTGAAGGGGGGTGTCCGGGGTCATGATTCGCTGTTGGTGGTGGTGACCAGCTGGTCTACTTCGGTGTAGGGGAGGAGGTGGTCGACGGCCTTCCCGATGCCTTCGGGGAGGATGAGGTGGATTTCGGTGGCGGCCTTTTTTTTGTCGGCACGGATGGCTTCGAGGAGGGTCGCCACGGGGATATCGACGGTGGTGGGGAGCTGGAAGGCGGCGAGGAGGTTGACGACGCGGGTGTATTCCTCTCCGGTGAGCATCCCGAGGTGCAGCGATACGCGGGCGGCCATGCAGATGCCGACGCTGACGGCCTCGCCGTGTGGCAGCGCCCCGTGTTTTTCGATGGCGTGGGCGAAGGTGTGGCCGAGGTTGAGGAGGCGGCGCGGGCCTTGCTCTTTTTCGTCGATGGTGACGATGTTGGCTTTCGTCCTGATGGCGCGGGCGATGAGTTTGCGGAGGACGCGGGGGTGGCGCTGGAGGATCTCTTCGGCGTGCCGCTCGATGTAGCCGAAGAAGGGGGCGCTGGAGATCATGGCGGCTTTGACGATTTCGGACAAGCCGGCGTTGTACTCCCGCGCGGGGAGGGTGGAGAGGAAGGCGACGTCGCAGAGTACCGTCCGCGGCCGGGAGATGAGGCCGATGATGTTTTTGTAGCCGTCGTAGTTGACGCCGTTTTTCCCCCCGATGGCGGCGTCTACCTGCGCGAGGAGGGTGGTGGGGACGAGGGCGAAGGGGCAGCCGCGCATGTAGATGGAGGCGACGAAGCCGGTGACGTCGCACACGATGCCGCCGCCGACGCCGACGATCTGCGTGTGGCGGTCGGCGCCCAGGGCGAGGAGGCGGGTGATGATCTCTTTAATGGTGTCGAGTGTTTTGTACTCCTCGCCGTCGCCTATTTCGATGACTTTGAAGGGGGAGAAAAGGAGGGGGTGACTTGCGCGTATCGCGGGGTTGGTGATGATGATGGTGGTCATCGGGGCGAAGTAGACGGGTAGGTTGCCGTCTATTTCATCGACGACGATTGTTGTTCCGTGGAGGTTGATGAGGTTCATGTGGGTGATATTTTGCGCGAAAGTGAAAAAAATTCGCGAACTTCCCGCGGCGGATTGGGATTTATTCCTACTTTCGCGATGTTGTTTTAAATTAATAAATCTCCCCCATGCGACATTTTCGATGGTATTACCGGTATTACTTTTATTTCCGCCCCCATGTCACGGGATAGGAGGAAGCCGCGTAGCAATACCTTTCGTATTTCTCGCATTTATAATCCCGCTGCCCCCAGCGGGATTTTTTTTCGGAATGAACAGAAACGTAAAATGTATTCGAGATGATGAAAATTGATTTGACTTTGACCCCTATCGAAAATCACCTGGAGGATCCCGGGTGGCCGTTGCTGATCGCCGGCCCGTGTAGCGCGGAGAGCGAGCAACAAATGTTGGACACGGCGCGGCAGTTGAAGGCTTCGCGTCGGGTGAGTTGCTTCCGCGCCGGGGTGTGGAAGCCGCGGACGAGGCCGGGCGCCTTCGAGGGCGTGGGCGAGATCGGGCTGGAGTGGCTGCGGTCGGTGAAGCAGGAGACGGGGCTGATGACGGCGTGCGAGGTGGCCACGGCAGAGCACGCGCGACTGGCCATGCGATACGGGGTGGACGTGCTGTGGGTGGGGGCGAGGACGTCGGCGAACCCCTTCTCCGTGCAGGAGATCGCGGATACGATCCGCGGGTGCGACGTGACCGTGCTGGTGAAGAATCCCGTGAATCCCGACTTGCAGTTGTGGATCGGGGCGCTGGAGCGGGTGAACAGGGCGGGGATCACGCGGCTGGGGGCTATCCACCGGGGTTTTTCCGCTTACGAGAAGATCGCCTTCCGCAACGCGCCGCTGTGGAACATCGCCATCGAGCTGAAGTCGGCGTGCCCCGGCTTGCCGGTGATTTGCGATCCCAGCCACATCGCCGGGGCGCGGGATCTGGTGCCTTTGATCGCGCAAAAGGCTTTAGACCTGGATATGCACGGGCTGATGGTGGAGGTGCATAATAACCCGGACGCGGCCAAGAGCGATGCCGCGCAGCAGCTGTTGCCGGTGGATTACGCGCGGATGATCCGGGAGCTGCGGCTGCGCGAGGCGTCGCCGCGGGAGTTGCCCACGCTGGAGGGATACAGGCAGGAGATTGACGCGCTGGACGACGGGATCATGCAGCGGTTGGCGCGACGGATGGAGTTTTCGCGGAAAATCGGGGAGTACAAGCGGGAGAATAACCTGATGGTGCTCCAGCTGAGCCGCTGGGAGGATATCCTGCACAATCGCGTGGCGATGGGAAGGGCGATGGGGATGGACGAGGGGTTCGTGAAGAAGTTCCTGGAGCTGGTGCACGAGGAGTCGATCAACCTGCAGGCGGAGATCATGAACGGGGAGGAGTGATGATGGATATCGTGCATTGGGGAATTGTCGGCGCCGGAAACGTGTGCGAGCGGAAGAGCGGGCCGGCTTTTTACAAGGCGGCGCACTCCCGGCTGGTGGCCGTGGCGCGCAGGGACGGGGCAAAGGCAAAGGATTTTGCCGAACGACACGGGGCCGCGCGGTGGTACGCGGATGCCGGGGAGCTGGTGGCCGATCCGAGGGTGGATGCCGTTTACGTGGCCACTCCCCCCTCCTCGCACGCGGAGCTGACGATCATGGCGCTGCGCGCCGGGAAGGCGGTGTACGTGGAGAAGCCCATGGCGATGACTTACGGGGAGGCCGAGGAGATGAATCGCGTGGCGGAGGCGTGCGGGCAACCACTTTTCGTGGCACATTACCGGCGGGCGCTTCCCTATTTTCTAAAGGTGAAGGAGCTGCTGGAGGAGAGGGCTGTCGGGGAGGTACTGTCGGTGCAGGTGACTCTCCTGCGACCGCCGTCGGCTGCCGATCTTTCCGGCGATCCGGGGAATTGGCGCGTGGCGCCGGCGATCGGGGGAGAGGGCTATTTCCACGATCTGGCGCCACACACGCTGGACATCCTGGATATGTTGCTGGGCGAGGTGGAGATGGCGCGCGGAGAGACGCGGAACCTGGGGGGACTTTACCAGGCAATGGACACGTTTGCCGCCGTCCTGCGATTCCGGTCGGGGGTGCTGGGGAGCGCCCGCTGGTGCTTCGTGGTGTCGGGGGTCTCCGCGGAGGACAGCATCGTCATCACCGGCAGCAAGGGGGAGATCCGCTTTAGCACGTTTGCCTTTACCCCGATCGAGTGGGTCGTCGCCACGGGGGTGAAGCGGTTCGATATTCCGCCGCCGGAGCATATCCAGCAGCCCCTGATTCAATCCATCGTTAATGAACTGAGGGGAAAGGGACGGGCGCCCTCCACCGGGAAGTCTGCCGCGCGAACGGCTCGCGTGATGGACGAGATCCTCGGCACGCCCGGTATTTACCATTAATTTTTTCTCAAGATGAACGTGATGCTAATCAACGGAAGCCCGCGGGAACACGGGTGTACTTTTACCGCGCTCACCGAAGTGGCCGGGGCGCTGGAATCGCGGGGGATAGAGACGAACTTTTTCCAGATCGGCAAGCAGCCTATAAGGGGATGTATCGCCTGCAGGGGGTGCCACGGGAAAAACTTTTGCCTCTACCAGGAGGACATCGTCAACGACTGCATCTCCCGCATGCAGAAGGCGGACGGGGTGGTCATCGGTTCGCCGGTCTATTACTCCTCGCCCAACGGCGCGCTGCTGGCGCTCCTCGACCGGGCATTTTACGCCGGGGGCGAGATGATGGCCTACAAACCGGGGGCGGCGGTGGTGAGTTGCCGACGCGGGGGAGCAGCCTCCGCTTTCGACATGCTGAACAAGTATTTTACCATCTCCAACATGCCCGTGGTCTCCTCCCAGTATTGGAACGCCGTGCACGGCAACACGCCGGAGGAGGTGAAGCAGGATCTGGAGGGCTTACAAGTGATGCGGGTGCTGGGACGAAACATGGCCTGGCTGCTGGAGTGCATCGACGCGGCCAAGGGAACGGTGCCGCTGCCGGAGCAGGAGAGCGTCCGCCAACGGACGAATTTTATTCGCTGACCGCCGGGGATCTCCCCCCTCCCCGCAAAAAAAAATCGCCAGAGGCATTACACCAAACGCTACGCCGCGCGTTTTACGGGCGCGAACCAATACTTTGTATCATGACGGAACAGGAATCTATCCGCGAGCTGATCCTCCTCCACCTCCAAGGGGAGCTGGACGAGGAGGGCCAACGCCAGCTGGAACGGTGGCGGAAGGACTCCCCGCGGCACGAGGAGACGTTTCAACGCGTCACCTCCATGAAGCACGCGGAGGAGGGGCTTGCCCGGTTTATCCTCCCCGAACGGGAGGAGGAAGAGGCGTGGCAAAGGCTCCGCCGGGAGATCGCCGCGAGGTCGGGGAATCGCCGCGGGACGAACGCCGGGCGTACCGGACGCCGCCGCGTCTCCGCGTGGAGCCTCCTCGCCCGCGTATCGGTGATCGCACTGCTGCTGGCCGCGGGGTGGGTTGTTTATCACCTCGCCGGCGAGCGTTCCCCCTCCTCCCCCACCCCGTCGCCCTCGCTGTCCGGAGCCTCGCCCGTGCTGATACTCCCGGACGGATCCCGCGTGAACCTCGGCGACGAGGAGTCCATCCAAACCCTCGCCGACGCCCTCCCCGGGCTGCTCGCGGACGAGGCTTCCCTCACCTACCACCAACAACAGGCCGACGACGAAACCGGCCTACACCTCCTGCGCGTGCCGCGGGGCGGCGAGTACATGCTCATACTCTCGGACAGCACCGTGGTGCACCTGAACGCGGAGTCGGAGTTGAGCTATCCCGCGACATTTGCCGCCGGGCGGCGCGACGTGTTCCTGAAGGGAGAAGCCTATTTCAATGTCCGCGCCGACGCCCGTCGCCCCTTCACGGTGCACGCGGGAGGCGCGCGGGTGGAGGTGCTCGGCACGGCGTTCGGCGTTCGCGCTTACGGGGACGAGCCGGCCGTCCACGCCATCCTGGAACGGGGAAAAATCAAGCTGCTGGCCGGCAACCGCTCCCTGCTCCTCGCCCCGAACACGCGGGCGTCATACAACAAGGAGTCCAACGAAATGACCCTCCTCCCGGCAGACCCCGCCCTGTTCCTGGGGTGGAGAGAGGGGCGACTGGTGTACGACAACGCCCCCCTGGAGGAGATCCTGGGGGACATCGGTCGGCGCTACTGCTGCCGCGTGCTCTTTCAACGGGAGGAGACGAGGACTCTCCCCTTCTCGATAAACATCAAAAGACCTGAAAACGTCAACGAAGTGCTGCGATTGCTGGAGGATACGCGCAGGGTGCGGTTCGATTACCGCGACAGTACAATCATCATCCCGTGAAACCACTGCCCTACCGGACAATCTCTCCCGCGCGCGGCTCGCCGGTGACACCATAGAAAAAGGCCGCCGGGTGATAACAGCACCCGGACAGCCTCGGACTTGTCTCGTCACCCATCAGACAGGTGACTACCATTTAAACTAAAAACGCACAAATGTATGCAAAAAAGAAGAACCACCAAACAGGCACGGGGGGTATTGCTCTTCGTCGCCTGGACGCTCATCACCTTGTGGCCGCGAGAAGCCGCCGCGCAGCAGGAAGAAAACTTCACCATTGTTCTAAAGAACGCCTCCTTCAAGGAGATCATCAACGAGATTAAGAGAGTTTCCCACTACGATTTTGTTTACAGTGACGCCGACGTCAGCGCCTTCGCACGCCGGGATGTCTCCGCCCGCGGGCTGACCATCGACGCCCTCCTGACCGCCTGCCTGCGGGGCACGGGCTTGACCTACACCGTTAGCGATCGCACGATTGTCATCCGCAAGGAGCAGGTCGCCGCCGCGCAGCGCGCCGTCACCGGCCTGGTCACCGACACCCGGGGCGAGCCGCTGCCCGGAGCCACCATCAGGATCAAGGGAACAACCATAGGCGTGGCCACCGACAACGACGGCCGTTACAAGCTCACCCTCCCGGAGGGCGACGCGACGCTCACCTTTTCCTTCATCGGCATGATCCCGCGGGACATCGACGCGGGCACGCGCGCCGTCATCGACATCACCATGGAAGAGGAGAGCACGGCCATCGACGAAGTGGTTGTCACCGGCTATTTCGAGCGATCGAAAAGCACCTTCACCGGCGCCTTCACCTCCGTCAAGCGCGAGGATCTGCGCGCCTTCGGGAACGCGAACCTCCTGGACGCCCTGCAAATGATCGACCCCTCCTTCAAAATCAGGGAAAACAACGAGCGGGGATCAGACCCCAACTCCCTCCCCGACTTCTTCGTTCGCGGCGAGAGCAGCTTCATGGGCAACAGCAACATCCCCACGTTTATCGTGGACGGCCACGAAGTATCGCTGCGCCAGGTCTTCGATATGGACATCGACCGCATCGAGAGCCTGAACATCCTCAAGGACGCCTCCGCCACCATCCACTACGGCTCGCGGGCGGCCAACGGCGTCGTGGTCATCGAAACGCGCAGACCCGTCGGCGGCAAATTCACCGTCTCCTACGCGAACCGCACCACCCTCTCGCTGCCCGACCTCTCCGGCTACCACCTCCTCAACGCCCGCGAAAAGCTGGAATACGAAATCGCCGCCGGCCTATTTTCCAGTGACGACCCCGCCAGGCAACACGTGCTGGAGAAGCAGCTGGAATACTACAAGAAAAACGTCGACCGGGGCGTCAACACCGACTGGCTGTCGCAGCCCACCCGCGCCTCCGTCTCGCACACCCACTCCATCTACGCCGAGGGCGGCTCGGACGCCGTCATCTACGGCATCGGAGCCAACTACGGGAGAAACGCCGGCGTCATCAAAAAATCGTACCGCGAGAATCTCGGCCTCACCTTCGACCTCACCTACCGCATCCGCAACAAAGTCACCATCCGCAACAGCTTCTCCTACGGCCAGGTCAACGTCCAAAACTCCCCCTACGGCTCCTTCGCGGACTACGCCAAGGCCAATCCCTACAACCCCATCCGCGACGAAGCAGGCCTCATCAGGAGCTACCCCGTCCACCTGGGCATGGACACCACCATGACCCAATACAACAACCCACTCTACAACGCCAGCCTCCCCTACAAGGACAGCGAGCGCGTCACCGACATCTCGGACAACCTCTCCGTGGACTACTTCATCACCCCCGCGCTTCGCTACAAAGGCTCCATCAACCTCGCGAAAAGCTCCAGCGATAAGGACAAATACCTCTCCCCCGACCACTCCTCCTTCCTCGCCGAGAGCAACCCCCTCAAGCGGGGCAGCTACACCATCACCGACGGCGAATCCTTCTCCTACAACATCAACAGCGTCCTCTCCTACTCCATGGAGATGGACAAGCACCGCCTCTACGGGGGCGCGGGAATCAATGTCGTCCAATCGCGGAGCAGCTCCCGCGCCTTCACCGGCATCGGCTTCCTGGACGACCGCTTCAACGAAATCGGCTTCGCCATGGCCTACCCCGAAGGAGGACGACCCACCGGCACCGAAGGCACGGAACGCATGATCGGTTTCCTCGGCAACGCCAACTACTCGTATGACGACCGCTACTTTGTCGACCTCTCCGGCCGCGTTGACGGATCATCCAAATACGGCAAAGACAAGCGCTACGCCCCCCTCTGGTCGGCAGGCATCGGGTGGAACCTCCACGAAGAAAAGTTCATCCCGAAAATCCGCGATCTCAACCGCCTCACCCTTCGCGCCTCCATCGGTGTCACCGGCAACCAGCAATTCGACCCCTACATGGCCAAAACCATGCTCCGCTACAGCCCCTCGTACACCTACTACCAGTCCACCGGCGCGCTATTCGTCGGCTACGGCAACAAGGCGCTCGAATGGCAGCGAAGCCTCAAGCGGAACATCGGCGCCGACGTCGACCTGCTCGACCGCCGCCTCTCCCTCCGCCTCGACTACTACAACGACCGCACCAACGGCCTTCTCCTCCCCGTCAGCGTTCCCCCCTCCCTCGGCTTCACCACCTACACGGAAAACTTCGGGGAGCAAAGCAACCGCGGTTTCGAGTTCGACGTCAACGTTGTCATCATCCGTCGCCCCGCGTTGGATTGGGCGGTCAACATCAACGGCACGCACAACAAAAACCGCGTGGAGCGCATCAGCAGCGTCCTTGCCGCCCTCAACACCAGCAACCACGCCAACGCGAGCAAAACCCAGCTCGCCCGACCCATCGCCATGTACGAAGAGGGCGAATCCCTCTCCGCCATCAAAGTCGTCAGATCCCTCGGCATCAACCCCGCCAACGGCAAGGAAATATACCTCACCCGCGACGGCGCCGTCACCGAAACCTGGGACTACCGCGACAAAATCACCGCCGGCGACACCGAACCCACCCTCCAGGGAAACATCGCCACCAACATCATCGCCGGCCGCTTCTCCATCAACGCCGTCGCCCGCTACGCCTTTGGCGGACAGCTATACAACTCCACCCTCGCCGAACGCGTCGAGGGCGCCGACCCCCGCGTCAACGCCGACGAGCGCGTACTCAAGGAACGGTGGAAAAAACCCGGCGACTACTCCTTCTACAAAAACATCGCCGACCGCACTCCCTCCCTCGCCACCAGTCGTTTCGTCCAAAACAACAACTACTTTGAACTCGCCAACCTCTCCGTCGCCTACCGCGTCAACCCCGCCCTCCTCAAGCGCTACGGCATCACCAGCGCGCGCCTTGGACTCAACGCCGGCAACCTCCTATACCTCTCCACCATCAAGCGCGAAAGGGGCATCGACTACCCCTTCGCCCGCCAATTCACCTTCTCCCTCAACCTTAACTTCTAAAACATGAAAATCATTCACCATACCCTCGCCGCGGCCATGCTCGCCCTCGTCGCCTGCAACGACTGGCTCGACGTCACCCCCCTTGGCCAGATTGACGAAGACAAAATGTTCGCCGAAGAACGCGGATTCCAGGAAACACTCGCCGGCAGCTACAGCCAGCTCACCGACGTCGCCGCCTACGGCCGCGAACTCACCGTCGGATTCCCCGATGAAATCGCCCGCTACTGGAACGAGCGCAGCGACTTCTACAACTTCAAGTACGGAGAAACCCCCGCCGTCGCCCGTCTCCTCGCCACCTGGAACAAAATGTACGAAACCATCGCCAACCTCAACCTCCTCATCGACCACGCCAAGGGACGCGAGCAAACACTCCCCCGCCACAACCTCATCGTCGGTGAAGCCAAAGGCCTCCGCGCCTACCTCCACCTCGACCTCCTCCGTCTCTTCGGCCCCGTCCTCCCGGACGGCATGGACAGCCCCTCCATCCCCTACCGCGATGAATTCTCCAACAACATCGCCCGCCGGGAAACCGCCCGCGCCATCATCGCCAAGATCGAGGCCGACCTCCTCGAAGCCCGCCGCCTCCTCCGGGAAGACCCCATCCACCAATACGGCAGGCTCAACACCACCATCGTCGACAACTCCCGCGAAAGCAAGGCCTACGCCTACCTCTACCGCGGCTGTCGCCTCAACTACCACGCCGTCACCGCCACGCTCGCCCGCCTCAACCTCCTCGTCGGCAAAAAAGCGGAAGCCCTCGTCCTCGCCAACGAAGTCATCAACTCCGGAGCCTTCCGCCTCGGCAGCGCCGACCCCCTCGACTTCATGTTCCAGCCCGAACTCGTCTGGGGACTACACCACGCCACCATCGCCGACCACCTCGGCGCCAACTTCATCACCTCCTACACCATCGACGACGCCTTCCGCGCATTCGTCTACGCCGGCGGCAACGGCCTACCCGACGACGCCCGCCTCAACCACTGGTTCGGCCAGACGGCCACCACCCCCGCCGTCAACTTCCTCGCCAAATACAACCGCGTCATGCAAGGCACCGTCGACGTCACCCGCTGGCGCCCCGTCATCCCCATGATCCGCCTCACCGAACTCTACTACATCGCCGCCGAAGCCCTCCTCGACACCGACCTCCCCGCCGCCCGCCAGCTCCTCCAAACCGTCCGCGACGCCCGCGGCCTCACCGCCGCCCAGCTCCCCGCCGCCCTCACCCGCGAGGAGATGCTCCAGCAAATCATCCTCGAACAACTCAAGGAAAACTGGGGCGAGGGAAAAATGTTCTACACCTACAAGCGCCTCTCCCACCCCATCATCATCCGCCAGAGCGCCATCCCCACCACCAGCGCCACCTTCGTGCTCCCCATCCCCCGCGAAGAAATCGAATACGGCAACAACTAAAACATCAAAAACATGAAAAAATACCACCTCGTCATCGTCGCCGCCATCCTCGCCACCGCCTGCGCCGAGGCCAGCAAGGAAATGTTCCGCGCCAACGCCGCCATCCACTTCAAAATGCCCGCCGGCGACACCACCCTCATCACCCGCGGCGACACCATCATCTACTCCTTCGCCTTCGACCCCGTCGCCACCCGCAGGGAGATATGCATCCCCGTCGAACTCATCGGTTTCGCCGCCGACCGCGACAGGACGTACCGCGTCCTCCTCACCCCCGACACCAACACCCGCGAGGGCGACCACCACCTCCCCGTCAACCCCCTCCAGACCCTCCCCGCCGGAAAAACCACTGACTCCCTCCGCGTCACCTTCCTCCGCGCCCCCGACATGCAGCAAAGCGTCAGGAAAATACACCTCGCCATCCGCGACGGGGGCGACCTCGCCGCCGGCACACGCGAGCGCCTCACCGTCACCATCCAGGTATCCGACATCCTCCAGCGACCCGCCTGGTGGAACGAATGGTGGAACGAATACTTCGGCGGCGCCTACGACCCCCAGATCTACCGCGCCTGGATGAACATCTGGGGAGGCGCCGGCGACCTCACCGCCTACCCATACCCCGGCTGGTGGTACGCCCCCCAGGTGCTCACCGCCCTCATCGACCTCAAAGCCTACTTCGACCAGCACGAAACCTACTACATCAACAACCCCACCGTCCGCATCATCATCCCCTACCCCAACTAAAAACATCGAAACATGAAAACAACCATAATCGCCCTCCTCGCCCTCGCCGCCATCGCCTGCAACAAGGATCGCGGCAACTACAACTACGCCCCACCCACCGACATCGAAATCAGCGGTATCCCCGCCGACACCCTCTATCGCCTCGACCAGTACGACACCCTCCGCCTCGCCCCCATCCTCCGCCGCCACGGCGCCGCCACCAACACCGCCATCGACACGGCCGCCCTCGCCCACGAGTGGAAAATCAACTACAAAACCGTCTCCACCAGCCCCAACCCCGCCATCGTCATCCGCGAAACCCCAAATAAAACCACCGCCTACTACCCCGCCTCACTCGCGATCACCGACAAAAACACCGGCCTCAAGTACTACCGCGACTTCCGCCTCACCGTCGCCACCTCCCTCACCAACGGCCTCTTCATCCTCTCGCGCCGCGCCGACGAAACCGCCAACCTCTCCTTCCAGCGCCGCGACCGCCCGGCAGCCCCCCTCGTCCACGACCTCTTCGAGGCCGCCAATCCTACCTTCGGCCAGCTCGGCAAAAACCCCAAACAGATCTTCTACCAGGGACTCATGGGCGTCAAGCTCGGCATCACCTGCGCCGGCGGCGACCACCCCATCGCCATCCTCGACCCCGCCACTCTCGCCCTCACCCGCTTCTACACCGCCCAGGCCATCCGCGGCGGCTACAGCGGCGACTTCACCCCCGAACTCCTCACCCTCCACGTCGGCGGAATGATCGCCGGCGGCGGCAAAATATACTCCTACAACTACATGAACAACGAGGCGCTCTACCGCCCCGTCCCCCTCGTCGACGGCGAACGCCAATTCGCCCCCTGGGCGGACACCAACCCCTCCGTCGACGCCTACCTCTGGGTAGCCTACGACGACAAGGCCGGCGAATTCGTCACCCTCGAACCCGGCAACGACCCCCTCCTCTACGACAAAATCACCCCCCTCCTCCCCGCCACCGCGGCCCAGCGCTTCCTCGCCGCCGGCAAATACAGCTCCTCCAGCCTGCGCGTCATCCTCCGCGACACCACCGACAACACCGCCTGCCTCTACGGCCTGGACGTCACCTACACCATGGATCCCTCCACCTACGCCGTCATCGTCAACACCGCCCTCGCCCCCCACACCCGCGTCGCCGGCCTCGTTGACGCCTCGTCCGCGTGCCTCTACAACACCGAGTACTGGTACATCGCCACCGGCAACACCCTCCGCCGCCTCCACGAGCGCGGCACCGCGCCACTCCCCTGGTTCACCGCCCCCGCCGGCGTCATCACCGCCATCGCCCCGGACATCCCCGGCCCCTCCGCCCGACGACTGTTTATCGCTACCCTCGACGGCGACAAAAGCCAAATCCACACCATCGACATCGCCAACGGCAACCCCCTCGGCGCCCCCCTCGAGATGACCGGCCGAATCGTCTCCATGCTCGCCAAGGGCGCCTGGAGTTATTAACGCCGCGAACGCGAGCGTGTTGGTCGCCAACGCGAACGTGTTGGTCGCCAACGCGCCCGTGATGGTCGCCAACGCGAGCGTGTTGGTCGCCAACGCGGGTATGATGGTCGAAAACGCGGGCATGTTTGCCGCGAAAACGGGCGTGATCGAAAAAATCACGCGTGTGATAAAGAAAATCACGCGTGTGATAATAAAAAACACGCGTGTGATATTTTTTATCACGCGTGTGATAATGAAAATCACGCGTGTGATATTTTTAATCACGCGTGTGGCAAAAAAAATCACGCGTGTGATATTTTTAATCACACGCGTGATTTTCTTTATCACGCGCGTGATTTTCGCCAAAAGACCCGAGTTTTCGAGGAATAGAGAAGTGTTCGCGAGATCAAAGAATGATGACGGTAAGCCCTTTAGCGCCATGCGCGCCGATAACGAGGGATTGCTCGATATCAGCCGTCTTGGAAGGCCCGGAGATGAAGACGCCGAAGCCGGCGCTGACGCGCGCGCGGCCGTAAGCCTCGTGCATGTTATTGACAATATCGGCGCGGTGCAGGAGAATGGCGAGGTAATCGGGAATAAAATAGAGCGCGCGCTCCTTAGTATTATGTGTAATCCAAACCGCCCCGTTCTCGGCCACGCCAAAGTCGCCCGCGACGACGGCAAGGTGCACCCCGTCGAGATCGCGCGGGTCGGCGAGATCATCGGGATTGACGGTGGCAATGGTAACACCGGGCAGGTTAGAAGCAATCACGCGCGCGTCCGGGTAAAGCTCGCGTAGGAGCCGGTTTGGATCGTCGCCGGGGGTAAGCTCGACGGCGTCGCCACCGACAAGGCGGAGCGTCTCCGTAAATTGCTTGACTTTATCGGGATAAGTAATGGCCTCGAGGCAAACATCCGGCATCGGGCAATCGGGAATGGCGCGGCGGCGGAGGCGGGCGAGGATTTCGTCTTTGTGTGTCATGTCCGTTGTAACAAGTTATTTCGATTTTTCGCGCGAGGCTTTGACCTTCCCCCTCTTCCACGCCCTCGTGAAGGATTCGCCGGCGAACGGGGGCATCTCCCTGTCCCTCCCCCACGCGTTGAGGCGGTTATAGACCAGAAACCGGGGCAGCCGGTTGACAAGAGGCGCCAGCCGGAGGACATTTTCATAGAGTTTCGGGGAGGTAAAGAGAAGTCGAAGAACGCGCGAAATCAATTTCTTGGGCGCGCTGGCCAGGTGCATGGAATCGAGCTGCTGCCGCCAGCGGTAAGTCTGGTCGGCGAGATCCACCTTGGCGGGGCACGCGTCATTGCAGGAGTAGCAGAGGGAGCACGCGGGGATATCGCCGGCGTGCGCGCGGGGATCGCGGGACATGCCGAGCTGCATGCCGATGGGGCCGGGGATGAGGTAGCTATACGCGTAGCCTCCGGCGTGCCGGTAAGCGGGGCAGGTGTTCATGCACGCGCCGCAGCGCAGGCACTTGAGGGTCTGGGCGTGCTCGGGATTGGCGAGGGTATCCGTCCTGCCATTGTCCACCAGTATAACGTGCATTTGGCAGCCGGGGCGCGGGGCGCGGTGGTGGGTGGTATAGGCGGTGACGGGCTGTCCCGTGGCCGATCGGGCGAGCAGTCGGGTGTAGACGGCGAGCGCGCCGGCGTCGGGAATAACCTTCTCGATCCCCGCGGAGACAACGTGGAGCGGCGCCAGGGCAACCCCCATGTCGGCATTCCCCTCGTTGGTGCAGACGACGACGTCGCCGCTGTCGGCAACGCAGAAATTGGCGCCGGTCATGGCCGCGTCGGCGGTGAGGAAGTGCTGGCGGAGGTGCCGGCGGGCGGCGCGGGTGAGGTAGGTGGGATCGCTGTTGCCGGGATCGGTATGCAGCTTCTCCTCGAAGAGCTTGCCGACGGCCTGGCGGGTGAGGTGGATGGCGGGCATGACAATGTGGGAGGGGGGCTGGCCGGCAAGCTGGAGGATACGCTCGCCGAGGTCGCTCTCGACAACCTCGATGCCCGCGGCCTGGAGATAAGGGTTGAGGTGGCACTCCTCCGCGAGCATGGATTTGCTTTTGACGAGTTTCTTGACGCCGGCGCTTTGCAGGATCTCCAAAACGAGGCGGTTGTGCTCCACCGCGTCGGCAGCCCAGTGGACGGTGATGCCGTTGGCGGCGGCGCTGTCGGCAAACTGCTCGAGATAGTGATCGAGGCGCAAGAGGGTGTGGGTTTTTATCTGGCTGGCGAGATGCCGGAGCTGCTCCCATTCGGGGATGGAACGGGCATTGGCGTCGCGCTTTTGGCGAACCATCCAGAGGGTATCGTCGTGCCACTTGGCGCGTTCGGCATCGCGGAGGAATCGCGCGGCCGCTTTCGGGTAGTTATCTTTCATAGTCCGCTGGCAAGGATTTGGGCGACGTGGATGAAGCGCGCGGGGAGTTTTTCGCGCCGGGCGATGCCCTGCATGTGCATGAGGCAGGAGCTGTCGGCGCCCGTGATGTACTCGGCGCCCGTGGCAAGGTGACGCCGAACTTTTTCCCTCCCCATGCAGGCGGAAACGGCGGGAACTTCCACGGCGAACATGCCGCCGAAGCCACAACACTCATCGGGGCGCTCCGGCTCCGTGATGTCGATGCCGCGGACGAGCGCGAGGAGGGCGGCGATTTTAGAGTAACGGGGGATGTTCAACTCGCTGGCCGACGAGAGGCGCAACTCGCGGACGCCGTGGCAGCTGTTGTGGATGCTGACGCGATGGGGAAAGACGCCGGGGAGGGCGGTGACGCGAAGGACGTCGTGGAGAAACTCGCAGAGGTCAACGATTTTCTCGTGCGTGTGGCAGGGGTGTTCGTCTTCGGTTTGATTTTTGGCTCTGCTCCCGGTGTCGCCCCCGGCGAGGATGGCGGGGTGATGGATCCTGATGAACGCCGCGCAGCTGGCCGACGGGGTGACAACGCGTTCGTACGGGGCGAAGAGGGCGTCCAGCCGACGCGCCAGCGGGAGCGCCGAGGTTTCAAAGCCGGCGTTGGCCATCGGTTGACCGCAACAAGTTTGTGGGAGTGGATAGTCAATATCCACTCCCAGGTGTTCCAGTAGCTTGAAGGTGGCGATGCCCACCTCCGGGTACGCGGCGTTGATGTAGCAGGGGATGAATAGTCCCACCCGCATGTTAACCGCGCGTTTCGAGGTACACGACGTGGGTCTGGAGGTACTCTTCCAGCCCGTGTTTGCCGTCGGCGCCGCCGATGCCGGACTTTCTCCAGCCGGCGTGGAAGCCCTGCATGGCTTCAAAGTTTTCGCGGTTGACGTAGGTTTCACCGAACTTGAGGGCGCGCACGAGCTTGAAGGCGGTGTCCAGATCGCGGGTGTAGACGGAGGAGGTGAGGCCGTACTCGCAGTCGTTGGCGTTGGCGATGGCATCGTCGATGTCCGTGAATTCAACAATGGGGAGAACGGGGCCGAAGGTCTCTTCCTGGATGATATCCATCTGCTGCGTGCAGTTGGCGAGGACGGTAGGCTCGAAGAAGTAGCCCTTCGCGCCGGAACGATGACCGCCGCAGAGGAGCGTGGCGCCCTGGCGGATGGCCTTGGCGACCTTTTCTTCAACGGCCTTGAGGGCGTTGGCCTCGACGAGGGGGCCCATGTCGATGTCATCCGTCTGGGAGGGGTCGCCCCACTTCACGGCTTTCATGGCTTCCACCACCTTTTCCGTGAAGGCTTGCTTGATGTCGGCGTGCACGTAGACGCGCTCGCAGCAGTTGCATACCTGGCCGGTGTTAATGACCCGCGAGGCAACGATGGACTTGACGGCGAGTTCAATATCAGCATCCGGCATGACAATGGCCGGGGCTTTGCCACCCAGTTCGAGGGATACCTTGGTGACATTGGGGGCGGCGGCCGCCATGGTCTGGACGCCCGCGGCAACGCTACCGGTGAGGCTAACCATGCCCACCTTGGGGTTGGAGGCCAGCTCCTGACCGATGACCGATCCCCTGCCGTTGACAATGTTAAAGACGCCTTTCGGCAAACCAGCCTCGTCCGCGATTTGCGCGAAGACGTAAGCGTTTTCGGGCGTGATCTGGCTGGGTTTAATCACGATGGTGTTTCCGGCAACCAGCGCGGGCGCCGCTTTCCTGGCGATGAGGAAGAAAGGAAAATTCCAGGGAAGGATGCCGGTGGTGACGCCGATGGCCTTTTTAAAGAGGAAGATACTCTCGTTCGGGCGGTCGCTGGGAATAATTTCGCCCTCGTAGCGCCGCGCCCAGCCGGCCATGTACTCGAGATAGTCGGCGGTGAAAAGCACCTCCACGTTGGCGAGTCCGCGCGTTTTGCCTCCTTCGCGGATAATGATGTCTGTCAGCTCTTTTTCGCGGCGACGGATGCCGTCAGCGATCTTCGGGAGGTAGGCGGCGCGCTGCACGGGTGGGAGCTTTTCCCAGGCTCCCTGCGCTTTCGCGGCGGCGTCGATGGCTTGCCTGGCATCCTCGGCGGTGCCGTCGGGCATGCGAGAAATCACCTCCTCCGTGGCAGGATTTAACACGTCAATCCAGGAACCACCGCGGTTCTCGACGAATTGACCATTCACGTACATCTTCAGTTCTTTCATGACAATCAGGGTTTAAGTTTATGTATAGAGGTTTCTAAAATTTTCCCGAAGCTATATAAAAAAAGCGTGGCGCGACGACTCGCGGGGGGAAAAAGAGCATTTCCCGGAGTAATTTACAAAAATCAAACGCCCGCGACCAGGGTTTTGGCACGCGGGCGTGTGACGAGGTTTGTCGCGAAGATGACCGTGTTAATCCGTCAAAAGGCCGTTCGCGTGCAGGTACTCGGCGATTTGGATGGCGTTGGTGGCGGCGCCCTTGCGCAGGTTGTCGGAAACGACCCAAAGATTCAGGGAATTGTCGCGGGAAAAATCGCGCCGCAGCCGTCCGACGAAAACCTCGTCGCGGTCATTCGCGAGGATCGGCATCGGGTAGACGCCCCGCGCGGGATCATCCTGCAGGACGACACCGGGAGCCGCCCGGAGAATCTCCCGCACCTCGTCGAGGTCGAAATCGCGGGCAAATTCGAGATTAATACTCTCCGAATGTCCCCCCACAACGGGAACGCGCACGGCCGTGGCGCTGACGCGGATGGAATCGTCCAGGATTTTCCGCGTCTCGTTGACGAGTTTCATCTCCTCTTTAGTATATCCGTCATCGGTAAAGACGTCGCATTGCGGCAGGCAATTGCGGTCTATCGGGTGCGGGTACGCCCGCTCGGCGATGCTGTCGTTCCCCGCCCGCTCGGCCTCCATTTGGCGGACGGCGCGGACGCCGGTGCCGGTAATAGACTGGTAGGTGGAAACAACCACGCGGCGGATGCCGTAACGCTCGTGCAGCGGGGCAATGGCCACCAGCATCTGTATGGTAGAACAATTGGGATTGGCAATAATTTTATCCTCCCTGGTCAGCAAATGGGCGTTAATCTCCGGGATAATGAGCTTTTTGGCGGGATCCATGCGCCAGGCGGAGGAGTTATCCACCACGGTGGTACCCGCGGCGGCGAATCGGGGCGCCCATTCGAGGGAGACGTTCCCGCCTGCCGAGAAGATGGCCACCCGCGGGCGAGCCTCCACGGCCTGTTCCATGCCGCTGATCCGGTACGTTTTCCCCTTGAATACAATCTCCTTGCCCGCGGATCGCTCGCTGGCCACCGGGATAAACTCCGTCACGGGAAAATCCCGCTCCTCCAACACCTGCAACATTTTGCGACCGACCAGGCCTGTCGCGCCTACTACTGCTACTTTCATGATCATTACCGTTTTATTTTGTGAGTGCGCGAAAGTAGCAATTTCCCCCACCCGGAAAAATATTAGGATGAATTTTGTCACCGCCGGATGCTTCTGTTAAGAAACGGCCGGGGGAGAGATTCTCCCGGTGCGAAGGGATGTTTTTTTCGCCGCGATTGCCCCCCTCGTTTGGAAAAAGCGGGCGGGACACCCATCGCCGCGCCCCTCGTCCCGCTTGATTATCAAACCCCTGCACGGGCGAAAAAAAACACGGGGAACACCCTTGCCGAGCGGGAGTAATATCTACCTTTGCGCATGTTTTTAAACATGAAAAACGAGATAATCATGAATGAAAGTATTAAAGTGATCGAGAGGAGAGATGTCGTCATCCGCTTCTCCGGGGACTCCGGGGACGGGATGCAACTGACGGGTCAGCAATTCTCCGACGCGGCGGCGTTGTTTGGCAACGAAGTTTCCACATTCCCCGACTACCCGGCGGAGATTCGCGCCCCGCAAGGGACGGTTGGTGGCGTTTCCGGTTTCCAGGTGCACTTCGGGGACAACCCCATGAAGACGCCGGGCGACTTCGCCGACGTCCTCGTGGCCATGAACCCCGCCGCCTTGAAAGCAAACCTCCGGTGGGTCAAAAAAGGAGCCACCATCATCGTCAACAAAGACGCGTTCAACCCGAAAAATATAGAAAAAGCGGGATACACATCCAACCCCCTGGAGGATCCCGCCGCCAGCGACTACAACCTGGTGGCCACCCCCATCACCACGCTGACGGAAGAGGCGCTGAAGGACTCCGGCCTCGACCAAAAGTCAATCGTCAAGTGCAAAAACATGTTTGCCCTGGGGATGACCCTCTGGATGTTCGACCGCACGCTGGAACACACGGAAGCCCTGCTAAACCAGAAGTTCAGCAAAAAACTAAACGTCGCGGCCGCCAACCGCAAAGTCCTCCAGGCCGGCTACAACTACGCCGGCAACGTGCACGCGCTGGCCGTCCACTTCGACGTGGGACACGCCATCATCGAGCCGGGACGCTACCGCACCATCACCGGCAACAAAGCCACCGCCTGGGGACTCATCGCCGCCGCCGAAAAAGCAGGCCTCCCCCTCTTTTGCGGATCCTACCCCATCACCCCCGCCACGGACATCCTCCAGGAACTCGCCCTGCACCGCGAACTCGGCGTCAAAACCTACCAGGCCGAGGACGAAATCGCCGGCATCTGCACCTCCATCGGCGCCAGCTACGCCGGAAGCCTCGCCGCCACCACCACCTCGGGCCCCGGCCTGGCGCTAAAAAGCGAAGCCGCCGGACTCGCCGTGATGGCAGAACTCCCCCTCGTCATCGTCGACGTCCAGCGCGGCGGCCCGTCCACCGGACTGCCCACGAAAACGGAACAATCCGACCTCCTCCAGGCGCTCCACGGGCGCAACGGCGAATCCCCCATGCCCGTCATCGCCGCCAGCACCCCCGGCGACTGCTTCTACGCCGCCTTCCAAGCCGCCAAAATCGCCGTGGAACACATGACACCCGTCATCCTCCTCACCGACGGATTCCTCGGCAACGGCGCGCAATCCTGGAAAATCCCCGCCATGAAAGACATGCCCCCCATCCACCCCCGCGTCGCCACCGCCGGCGAGGACTACAAACCATACGCCCGCGACCCCCAAACCCTCGCCCGCACCTGGGCGCTCCCCGGCACCCCTGGACTGGAACACCGCATCGGCGGACTTGAAAAAGTAAACATCACCGGCGAAATCAGCTACGTCCCCGAAAACCACCAGGTGATGACAGAACTGCGACAAGCAAAAATCGACCGCATCGCCGCCGTCATCCCCCCCCAGCGCGTCATCGGCAGCCCCGAAGGCACCCTCCTCGTGGTCGGCTGGGGCGGCACCTACGGCCACCTCCACACCGCCGTCGAAGAACTGCGCGCCGAAGGCAAATCGGTCAGCCTCGCGCACTTCACCCACATCAACCCGCTGCCGGCCAACACGGGAGAAATCTTCTCCCGCTTCGAAAAAATCCTCGTCTGCGAGCTAAACCTCGGCCAATTCGCCCACCACCTCCGCGGCATCCTCCCCCGCTTCCACTACCAGCAGTACAACAAAGTCGCCGGCCTCCCCTTCACCGTCGTCGAGTTAAAAGAAACAATAACAGAGATCTTAACCAAATAAACCATGGAAAACTACACGGCAAAAGACTTCAAGAGCGACCAGGAAATCCGCTGGTGTCCCGGCTGCGGCGACCACGGCATCATCAACTCCGTCCAAAAAGCGATGGCCGACCTCGGCTACCCCCGCGAAACCTGGGCGGTCATCTCCGGCATCGGCTGCTCCTCCCGCCTCCCCTACTACATGAACTGCTACGGCTTCCACACCATCCACGGCCGCGCCGCCGCCATCGCCGCCGGCGCCAAGAGCGCCAACCCGCGCCTCAACGTCCTCCAAATCTCCGGCGACGGCGACGCCCTCGCCATCGGCGGCAACCACTTCATCCACGCCATCCGCAGGAACATCGACATCACCATGATGGTCTTCAACAACGAAATATACGGCCTCACCAAGGGACAATACTCCCCCACCACCAAGCTCGGAACCAAAACCAAAACCTCCCCCTACGGCACCATCGAAATGCCCTTCAACCCCGGCGAACTCGTCATCGGCGCCCAGGGACGCTTTTTCGCCCGCTCGATAGACACCAGCGTGCAGCTCACCGCCGAGGTCACCAAGGAAGCCGTCCTCCACCGGGGCACGGCCGTCGTGGAAGTCCTCCAAAACTGCGTGATCTTCGCCGACGGCGTCCACGCCGCCATCACGGACAAGGAGTACCGCGAGGATCGCCAGCTCGTCCTCAAGCACGGCCAGCCGATGATTTTTGGCAAAAACGGGCAGAAGGGTCTCGTCGTCGACCGCACGGGCAAGCTCCAAGTCGTCGAAATCGGCAAGGACGGCATCACCGCCGCCGACCTGTTGGTACACGATGCCCGTTGCGAAAACCCGTCGATGCACTGGATGCTGGTACACATGAAGGCACCCGAATTTCCCGTCGCCCTTGGTGTCATCCGCGACGTGGAGGGACGCACCTACGACCAAGCCCTGGAGGAGCAAATCGCCAGCGTCAAGGCCACCTCCCCCATCCACAACGCCGACGACCTCCTCAACAGCGGCGATACCTGGGAGGTGAAGTAACGCTCCCCGCCGCCGGCCTCTTCGGTACCCCCGGCATCGCCCTCATGGGGCCAACCGCCTTCGGCTTCCCCACCGGCCGCCACCTCCGCGTCGTCGAGGTCGGCCGCCCCTGCACCAAGGACGGCCGTGGCAAATGCCGCCAACTGCGCACGTGCATGGAGGAGATCAGTCCCGACGCCGTCGCCGATTGCCTCTGCGCCATGCTGGAGGATAAGGGATGACCATCGCCCCGCGTGCACCCCGATATAATATTGGTAAAACTGTAGGGGCGAATAATCATTCGCCCTCACCGCCTGTAAAGCAAACACGTCGCGGGCGCGCACGTGGGGAAGGGCGAATAATTATTCGCCCCTACGGCATGACATCCCCGTGCATGCCATCCCGTTGGGACGAATGCTGTAGGGGCGCACCTGCGTGTGCGCCCTTCCCCGCATGTGCATCTCGATATAATATTGGTGGACACGTACGCGTCATCGCGGGCGACCGCGAGGGTCGCCCCTACAACATTCTCCGGAAAATTGTGTAGAGACGTAGCATGATTTCCGTTTCCTGAGACGTCGCACGCTACGTCTCTACAGAGGTCTTCCAACCCATCCGTACAATAGAGGTCGTCCAATCCATATCCGTACATCAGTAGAGACGTGGCGTGCTACGTCTCAGGTACCGGGAAGCCTTTTCTCGTACATGGCGGTTACCACAAAAAAAGCTCCCCCGGTAAAATCCTTGTTGCCGTCGCGGATTCAAGGATCGGGGGAGCGGGTTCACTTACAGAGCGGATGCTGTATAGTGACCGTCGATTTAAGAATGAACGTCTAAATTAACAGTAACCATGAAAGTAAAGATCTTTTGGCGTTGTTTGCCCGCCGGGGGAGCGACGGCTAACCGACGGCGAGGTTGATTAGGACGTTCAGGGGGGAGGGGCTAATTGTTTGTCGAGGAGGTTTCCCGGTTGGCTTTCGCCGCCGCGTGTTCGGCCTCTAACTGTTCAACCTCACGGCGGTGCTGCTCGATGGCGCGGAGGCGCTCCTCGAAGTCGTCGGGGGAGGGGCTAATTGTTTGTCGAGGAGGTTTCCCTGTTGGCTTTTGTTGCCTCGTGGTCGGCCTCTAACTGTTCAACCTCACGGCGGTGCTGCTCGATGGCGCGGAGGCGCTCCTCGAAGTCGTCGTGGTGCTGCTGGTCGTGGATGGCGGCCAGATCCTCGGTGGTCAGGGGCATGGAGAAGGTAGGTTCGTTGCCGAAGTGGGTTTCGTCGTCCACGTGCTTCAGGAACGAAGCCTTGATCATGAACTGCTTCCCGCGGGAGTCCCCCGGCATGATGATCTCGTTGTGCAGGCGAGTGGTCATCTGCCGGTACACCTCGTTGCCGGCAGCGTCCTTGATGACGATGACGGCCATGTGGACGTCGGTAGGCCACCCGCTGGTGATCAGGGCGGCGTTTTCGGCGTACGACTTGTCGACAACGGCGACTATCGTTTTATCGTCGTTCACGCGCACCTTCACTTGCGCCAGGGCGAGGGTTTCGCCGGTTCGTTCGCGACGCCCGCCGCGCTCGCCCGCCAGCAGGAAGCCGAGCGAGTGCAAGTTCTCGAGGGTCATGACGCCATCGGCGAATTGCCCGTAAGCCCAGTTCCTTACCGTCAGCAGGAAGTACCCGACGGTGGATTTGAGCAGCGCGTTTCGCTGTTCGCGCAGGTCGGCGGAGGCGGCCGTTGTCCGGCAGATTTTTACCAGCTCGGCCAGTTTCGTTCGCGCGTCCGTGATGTAGGTGACGATGGCTTGCGGTACCGGCCATTTTTCGCGGTTGCCCAGGAGTATGTCCGTGTCGCGGTCGATGTTATCGAACTGTTCGATGATGGTCCCGTGCCATTTTTTGAACATCGCCATGGT
>JAIRXZ010000118.1 GCA_031267995.1 Odoribacteraceae bacterium
TCGCCCGTTCGACGATCTTGCGCGACTCCTTGTTGTCGACGCCGGGCAGCGGCTCCCGCGAAAGCGCCTCCAGGGCGGCCACGCGGGCGGCAAAATACTCCCGTCCCTTGTCCACGCGATCGCCCAGCGCGGGGTCGGCGGCGGGATCGGCAGTCGCCTCCAGCAACCGGGCGAGCTGGGCGCGAAACTTATCGGCCACCCCCTTCACCTCCAGCTGGAAGCGGTCGAGCATCTCCCGCCATCGCTGCACGTACTCCGGGTAGAGGCGATAGAGATGATCGCCGGCGGCGCGGTGGAAATAATCCAGCCGCTGGTAGAGCGCGTCGTGATTAAACAGCTCCAGGAGGAGGGCGGCGTGGTACTCGGCGGTGGCGCGCTGCAGCTCCTGCCGACCGGGTTCGCGGAGCGCCTCGGCGGACACGAAGCGGTCGATCACGTCATCCGTCTTCAGCGTCTCCGCGCGGACGGGGGCGCTCAACACCAGCCCCTCCAGGGTGCGGCAACGGCTCAGCGCCACGTACACCTGACCGTGGGCGAAGGCCGCGTGCGAGTCGATGACCGCCTTGTTGAAGGTCAGCCCCTGGCTCTTGTGGATGGTGATCGCCCAGGCCGTCTTGAGGGGGTACTGCCGGAAGGTGCCCTCCACCGACTCCACGAGTTCGCGCGTGCCGGCGTCGATGGCGTACCGCGTGTTCGTCCACTCCTCGCGGCCCACGCGGACGAGGGCGCCGTCCTCCTTCCCCCTGACCTCCACCAGCTCGCGGCCGATGGCGGTGACCTGGCCGATCTTGCCGTTATAGTAGCGCTTCTCCGGCGAGGAGTCGTTTTTGACAAACATCACCTGGGCGCCCTCCTTGAGCGACAGCTGCTGGTCGGTGGGGAAAGAGTACTCCGGGAAATCGCCCTTCACCTCGGCGGCAAACGTGTAGGCGCGGCCGTCGATCGCCTCCAGGCGCTCCTCGTTGATGCGGCGCGCCTGGTGGTTGTGGGTGGTGAGGGTGATATAACCCTCGCCCTCCGGGGGGACAAAACCGGGGACGCACCGGGCGTTGAGGCTGGCGAGGCTCCGATCGTCCAGGCAATTATCGCGCACGCGGTTGAGCAGCTCGAGGAAGGCGACATCCTGCTGGCGATACACCGTTTTCAGCTCGATGGGCACGTAGCTCGTCGCCCGCAACGCGTTGCTGTGGAAGAAATAGACCGATTTGTAATGCTCCCTCAGGAGCGCCCACTCCTCCTCCCTGGCCACGGGCGCCAGCTGCTGCATATCGCCAATCATCAGCAACTGCACGCCACCGAAAGGGCGATGATGGTCGCGATGCCGCCGCAGCACGTCGTCCACGGCGTCCAGCAGGTCGGCGCGCACCATGCTAATCTCGTCAATCACCAGCAGATCCATGCTGCGGATGATGCCAATCTTCTCGCGGCTAAACTTTTTGAAGCGCGAGGCCTCGTCGCCCGACCGGTTCAGCCCGGCGATATAGGGGCCAAAAGGCAGCTGGAAAAAAGAATGAATCGTCACGCCCCCGGCATTAATCGCCGCCACGCCCGTGGGCGCCACCACCACCAGCCGCTTGGGCGAACGCGTCCGCAGTTGCTGCAGGAAGGTCGTCTTTCCCGTCCCCGCCTTACCCGTCAGGAAGACGTTAACCCCGGTGTGTTCCAGGTAGTCAAAGGCCAACTCTAATTGAGGATTGCTCTCCATGATTTCGCTATAAATAATTGACGATCGCGAATGTAGTCGATTTTTCCGAGAAACGGGGGCGCGCCCCCCCTGCCGCGCGAATCCGCCATCGACGTCGCCGTTGTCGCCGGAAACTCGTACCTTCGTCCCGGCACGCGAGTGCCCGCGAAACCAGAAAACACATGAATACAACACCATTTGAACTGCGCGAGTGGCGCCTCGCCGACGTCAACTCCCTCGCCAGACACGCCAACAACGCCCGCGTGTGGGACAACCTCCGCGACTCCTTCCCCCGCCCCTACACCCGCGCCGACGCCCGCCTCTTCATCGAAACAGGCCTCTGCACCATCGGCGCGCCCACCGACCTCGCCATCGTCGTCGACGGGAAAGCCGTCGGCTGCATCAGCATCGTCCCCCGGGGCGACGTCGAGCGCGTCACCGCCGAACTCGGCTACTGGCTGGGCGAAAACTTCTGGAACAAAGGCATCATGACCGCGGCAACGCGCCAAATGGTCGCCCACGCCTTCACCCGTTTCCGCCACCTGCGCAAGATCTACGCCCTCGTCTTCGACTTCAACGCCCCCTCGCGACGCGTCCTCGAAAACGCCGGTTTCGAGCGTGAGGCCATCCTCGAGCAAGCCGCCATAAAAAACGGGAAGATCATAGACTTCCACTACTACAGCATCTTGAGAAGCCAGTGGGAAACCGACGCGCCCGCCACGGAAAGCCGCCCGGAAATCTGCCCCCCGCGTCCCTCACGCCCCCTCTCGTCCCCCCCTCCCCGATAATCAAACGAAAATACTACCTTCGCCCCGTCACCAAACGCCAGCACGATGAGATACCACGACACCCCCGGCATCACGTACCGCCTCTCCGTCATCTCCGACCTCCTCGCCCGGGTACAAGCCTCCGGTGAATACCACCCCGGCTCCCCCCTTCGCCGCGCCAGCCGCATCCGCTGCACCCAGGGATCACTCGCCATCGAGGGCGGCCCCTTCCAGCCCGCCCAGGTCGCCGACGTCATCAACGGCCTCCCCGTCCCCTACACCCTCCGCCAGCTCAACGAAGTACGCAACGCCTACCGCGTCTACGAACACATCCCCGCCCTCAACCCCTTCTCCGTCGCCGACCTCCGCCAGGCACACCAACTCATGCTGGCCGACGTCGTCGACGAAGCCGGAAAATTCCGCGGCGGCAACGTCAGCCTCTCCAACGGCAACAAAACCAACAACCTCGCCATCCCCCCCCGCCTCATCATCCTACAACTCAAAAAACTCTTCGACCGCCTCAAAATCGCCACCCTCCACCCCCTCGTCCGCGCCCCAATCATGCACTTCGGCATCGCCGCCATACACCCCTTCGTCCACGGCAACAGGCGACTGGGGCGACTATGGCAAACACTCGTCCTCGCCAGGTGGAACGAGATCCTCGCCTGGACACCCGTCGAAATACACCTCTACCACCACCGGCTGCAATACAACCACCTCCTCGCCGGCGCCCGCGAGGAAAGCGACCCCACCGACTTCGTCGACTTCATCCTCGAGATGATCACCGACAGCCTCTACGACCTCCCCCTGCGAAGAGTCACCGGCATGTCCATCAACCTCCTCGCCCTCCTCAACGACGACGAACGCGAATTCATCAGGGCCATCATCAACCACATCGAGGACAACGACGGCATCAGCAGCACCCGCGCCCAGATACTCACCGGACAAACAGGCGACATCGTCCGCACCCACCTCCGCCACCTCATCAAACGCGGC
>JAIRXZ010000122.1 GCA_031267995.1 Odoribacteraceae bacterium
CGCGACAACGGGCGAACGATCCCGCGGGGGTGAATAACACCGTAGGGGCGAATAATCATTCGCCCATGCGACAACGGGCGAACGATCCCGCGGGGGTGAATCACACCAGGGGCGCATAATCATTCGCCCTCGCGACAACGAGCGAACGATCCCGTGGGATGAACGATCCCGTGGGCTAATGATTATTCGCCCCTACAGCATTAACCAACGAACCGTAGGGGCGCACACGCGGGAAAGGGCGCACACGCAGGTGCGCCCCTACGGATTTGCCGGAAAATGTCTTTCGCTGGCGCGGGCTTGTAGCCTGTGCCTCCACCGTCATGATTGTTGGCTTTTGTTGTTTGGGCTTCGACAGGCTCAGCCACCGCGATGGTGGTGGTGGTGATGGTGGCTTCGATAGGCTCAGCCACCGTAGTAGCCGCGGTGGCTGAGCCTGTCGAAGCCACCTCCCCGGTGGCTGAGCTTGTCGAAGCCATTGGAGTATGCTGTAGGGGCGCACCTCCGTGTGCGCCCTCGACATGTTGTTACCGGGACGCGCACCGCGGGGAAGGGCGCACACGCGGGAAAGGGCGCACACGCGGGTGCGCCCCTACATGCACCCGACGATAACAATGGTGGTGTAGGGGCGTCCCTCGTGGGCGCCCACCGCTTGTGTAGAGACGTAGCGTGCTACGTCTCACATCACGGGGGGAGGGTAAAAAGGAGACCGCACGCAGACGCGCGCGGTAATTTTGTTTCGGTATTGCCGGGGAGACGTAGCACGCTACGTCTCTACAGAGGGACTTACAATGCATGGGCACGGACGGGCGAGGGGTGTCGTCGTCAGTGCTTTTTGACGGGGGTGATCACCGCGTTGAAGGTGTAGGAACCGTAGGGAATGAGGTACTCCGGCCAGGGGAGGGCGCCCCAGCTGTTTTGGCAGCCGACGCCCATTTGCTTGAGGTCGAAGGAGAGCACGGTGAAGTCGCGCTCCTGCAACTCGCCGGAGTGACGCTGGTGCTTGACGAGGCCGTCGTCGAGATCCTCCTGGAGATACGGGAGGGCAGAGGCGGAGAAGGGAAGGTCGGAACGGATGAGGATGCCCCGCCCATCAATGTCGGTAACACTCCAGTACCTGAGGCCGGTGCGGGTGCCCGACTCCTGCGGGCGGATGTAGGGATAATACTGCTGGCTAACGGCTTGCCGGTAGTGGCCGAGCGGCTGCCCCTGGTGGCGATCAGCGTAATTCTCGTCGGGGCCATGTCCATAATAATCCACGAGGTTGAACTGCCCGGGCATCACCAGCTGGAGGCCAAAGCGAAAGAGAGAAGGCATGTCCTGGCGAGCGGATCGGGTGGTGAGCCGCTGGGTAACGGCGATTTGCCCGCGATCGTTGATCTCGTACTCGAGGAGGAGGTCGGCCTCAAGCGCCTCGAAAGCGCGGGCAGAGCGGGCGACGAGGTTGTTCCCCCGCTGCTCGACGGTGAACGTGATGTTGGTGGCGACGGGATTCTTCCAGGGAAGAAGTCGCGTTTGCAGGTTGGCGCCCATGTCATTATCGGTGGGGGCGCGCCAGAAATTGGGATGAAGATCGTAATCATCGAGGAGGAGATCGACCCCATCGAGGCGCAGCCGTTCAATCAGCCCGGAGTGGGTATTGAAAGTAACCTCGGCATCGCCGGCGGTGACGACGCATCGCACCCTGTCGCGGTAAAAAGTAAGGGCACTTTCCCCCTGCTCAACCCCCGCGGCCGGCGGGGCATAAGGAGTGATAACAAGCTGATCGGCAGCGGCCACGTGACCGGCGGGCAGCAACGCCGTGGCGCGCTTGAGCTTGTAAGCCACGTTGAGAAGAACCTCCCGCCCGGCAGGCACGGCGCCGAGATCATAAGGAACGCGGAGCGTTGCAGCGTGTCGCGGGGCAATATCGAGGTGATCGACAACCCCCTGCTGGACAGGCTCGCCATCGGCAAGCAGCTGCCACTCCATGTAAAGCCCGTCGAGGGGGGTAAAAAAGTGCTCGTTATATATAGAAACAGCGCCGGCGGCCAGGTCAACGGGCGTCGTCCACACCTCCTGGTATATTTTCCTCACCTCGCTCATGTGCGGGTTGGGCACCCGATCCGGGCTGATGAGGCCATTGCAATTAAAATTCTTATCCGAGGCATCATACTTCTCGTAATCACCGCCATACTTGTAAACAACGCGGCCGTCCGGGGTATAATCGCGCAGCGCCTGGTCGACCAAATCCCAGATAAATCCCCCCTGCAGTTTGGGATAAGCGCGAATGAGGCTCCAATACTCGGCAAGTCCGCCCACGGAATTCCCCATCGCGTGGGCGTATTCGCACTGGATGAGAGGGCGTTGCTGCGTGGCATCGGCGGCATACTTTTCCATCCACTCCAGGCCGGCATACATGGGGCAGACGACGTCCGTGTGCGGGCGGCGACCGGCCTGCTCGTACTGCACGGGGCGACTTGGATCGCGCTCCTTGATCCACCGGTAGCAGGCCTCGAAATTGGCGCCGTCGCCGGCCTCGTTGCCAAGCGACCAGAAGATGATAGAGGGATGATTCTTAAACGTTTCCACCATGCGGCTATCCCTTTCGAGGTGCGCGGCGGCGTAGGCGGGATCCTTGGCGAGGCTCCTGTCGCCATACCCCATGCCGTGCGATTCGATATTGCCCTCGCTGATGAGATAAATGCCGTGGATATCACAGAGTTCATACCAGAGAGGATCATCGGGATAGTGGCACGTGCGGGCGGCGTTGAGATTATTCTCCTTCATGACGCGGAGATCCTGCACCATCCGGTCGCGGGTGAGGAGGTACCCGGTGGCGGGATCCATCTCGTGCCTGTTGGCGCCCTTGAACAGGACGGGCTGGCCGTTGACCCACACCTGGCCAAGCTCCTTTTTCAGCTCTATCTTCCTGAATCCCACCCGCTGCGGGATAGCCTCGATGACACCGCGGGCATCGCCGAGGGTCAGGAGCAAGCGGTAAAGCGCGGGCGTTTCGGCGCTCCAAAGGGCGGGCGCGGGCACCTCCAGGGTGACGCGGAAATTGCCCTTGACATCGGGCGCGATACCATCGGCGGCGGCAACCTGATTGCCGTCGGGATCAAGCAGTTCCAGGCCGACGGTGCCTCGTCCCTTGACGCTCCCCGTCACCAGGAGGGTGGCGTCGCGGTACTCCTCGTCCAGGTCGGGAATAATGAAAAGATCCTCCACGCGGGTGGCGGGACGGGCGTAGAGATAGACCTCCCGACCGATACCGGAGAGTCGCCAAAAGTCCTGGTCTTCGAGATAACTCCCGTCGCACCAGCGATACACCTGCATGGCAATGAGGTTCTTCCCCGGTCGGGCGTATCGGGTGATGTTAAACTCGGCGGCCATCTTGCTGTCCTCGCTATAGCCCACGAACTGCCCGTTGACCCACACATAAAGGTTGGAAGTGGCCGAGCCGACGTGGAGGAAAATCTCCTCGCCCTTCCAACCGGCGGGGATGTCGACCACGCGGCGGTAGGAGCCAACGTGATTCTCGCGCTCCTCCACGACGGGCGGGGCGGGCGCGAACTGGTGCGACCACGCGTAGCCGGCGTTGCGATAGACGGGATCGCCGTACCCGTTCAGCTCCCAGATGCCGGGGACGGGAAAATTCACCCAGTGCCTGTCGTCAAACTCCTGGCGGAAGAAATCGCGGGGTCTATCGCCCTGGTCTCTAACCCAGTTGAACTTCCAGGCGCCGTTCAGCGAGAGAAAATTAGGTGCCCGGTCGCGATCGGCCTCCAGCGCCATATCGCGCGTCGGGTAAGCGAAGAAATCGGCGCGCGCCGGCGCCCTGTTGATGGCGTTGATGCGGGGATTCAGCCACTCGACGGGTTGCGCGGCGAGGAGCAGCGGGGTGTTTAAAAGGAGTGCGAGGAGAATGTTTTTCATGACGTGTGGTGTTGATTATTTAATTTCTCGTTCAAAAGATGCCGGGAACGCGCCCCGGCGGCAGTCGCGATTCCCGCCGGCCGGCGGCAACTCGTTCGGGTGTCGCGGAGATATGCCGACGGCCGTCGGCAGGCCATTCGGAGGTCGCGAAGATATGCCGTCAGCCGTCGGCAACTCATTCGGAGGTCGCGAGATATACCGTCAGCCATTGGTCAGCCATCCGAGTCCGCGGAGATATACCATCAGCCATTGGCAAGGAATAATGACCCAGGATAGCCCCCCGACAACCGCCGGCAGGAAATAATGCCCCAGGATACCCCCCCGACGGCCGCCGGCAGGAAATAATGACCCAGAATAGCCCCCCGACGGCTGATGGCTAATCATCAAGCCCCAGAACGGCTCGCCGACGGCCGACGACTAATCATCAAGCCCCAAAACGGCCTGCTGACTGCCAACGCGGGAGCCAACGGCAGCGGGCATCGACGGGCGCGTGGCAGAAACCTCCGCCGGCAGCCAAACGACCATCTCCCCCGCCCCGCGGTGCGCCCAGGCATAATAAGGAATGAGCGTCAGGGTGACATCCTCCGGGCACAATCGCCCCTGATCGTCAAACCCCAGCGACTGCGCGGTGGTGGTAAGCGTGGTAACCCCCTTCAGCAAATCGGCGCGGTGGCTCACCTGGAAGCGCGGCGCCCTGTTGAGCAGTACGCCGGTGACGCTGAAACTGTTATCCGGCCACTCGGCGCAATAGACGATGGGGCCACGCTCGACGGCAAGTCGCCCCCTGTCGGCCTCCACCCGCGGGTTGGCGCGGACGACGCGCGGTTCCATGTCGAGATGCACCTCCACCACGTCGCCGCGCTTCCAACGGCGGTCGATGGTCACGTAGCCCAGCTGGAGTGTTCCCTCCACCGGCTGCCCGTTAACCGTCACGCTGTAAGCGGGATGCTGATCGTCGGCGTAAGCGTAAAGATCGCCGGGCACGACCTCGCCGCGCGCCCACCCGGGAATCCTGATCTTGAGGCCGAAAGTGGCGGGCGAGCGGGGAGACACGTCAATCCTGATCGCCCCGTCCCAGGGATAACCGGTGGTCTGCCTCAGCTCCAGGCGCTTGCCCGCCACGGTGAGGGAGGCCTCGTTGGCGAGGAAAAGATTCACGTACACGTCGCTCCCGGCAACGGCGTAAATGTACCCCGGCATGGAGGGAATAAACCGGCAAACGTTTGACGGACAGCAGGCACAACCGAACCACGCCTGGCGCTGGTGCTGCCCGGCGGACTCCAACGGATTGGGATAAAAGAAGCCATCGCCGTCCAGCGAGATGCCCGACAGGAGGCCATTGTACAGCGTCCGCTCGAGGACATCGTAGTACTTCGCGTCGCCGTGCAGGAGGAACAGGCGATGGTTCCAGTAGACATTGCCAATGGCCGCGCAGGTCTCGCAATAGGCTGACATGTTGGGCAGTTCGTAATTGCCGCCAAAGGCCTCGCCGTGACCGGTAGCGCCGATGCCGCCGGTGATGTAGAGCTTCTTGGTCACCGCGTTATCCCAGATGCGATCGATGGCCTCGACGTACTCCCGCTCGCCCGTCAGCGCCGCCACGTCAGCCACGCCGGAGTACATGTAGGCGGCGCGGACGGCGTGACCAACCGCCTCGTCCTGCTCCAGCACCGGGGCGTGCGCCTGACTGTAAGCGTCTCGGCGCGAGGTGTATCCCCGCTTGTCCACGAAAAACTTGGCCATATCCAGGTAGCGCCGCTCGCCCGTCAACAGGTAGAGCTTCGCCAGCGCCATCTCGGCAATCTGGTGCCCCGGCACGGCCACCACCTGCCCCGGCGCGTCGCCGATCGACCGGCACACGCAGTCGGCATAGCGTATGGCGATGTCGAGGAAATTCCGCTGCCCCGTCGCCTGGTGGTGAGCGATGGCGCCCTCCACCATGTGACCGAGGTTGTAAAACTCGTGGCTCAGCTCCTCCTCTTTTTCCCAACGTCGCGCCCCCGCCCAGTCGTGTGGGTGCTCCGGGTTCATCGTCCGCGCGGTGTAGAGGTAGCCGTCAGGCTCTTGCGCCGCGGCGACGATCACCAGCACGCTGTCGATGTATCGCCTCAACTTCTCGTCCGGGAAGCTTTGCAGGAGGTAGCTCGCCCCCTCGATGGTCTTGTAAACATCCGTGTCATCGAAGGAGAAACCGGTGACTTTGTTGTGCGCGCCGGGATTGGCGGCCATCTTAAAGTTCTCGTAACGACCGGTTTCCTCGCATTTCTGGAAGGCCAGGGGGATGGTTACCTCGCGACTCGCGCGCAGACGCTCGCCCCAAAAGGCGCCCGTCACTTTCACGCTGGTGAAGGGAACGGGGGTGACCGGGTAGCCCCCCCGCTGCTGACCGGTGGCGAACACCGCCGCCAAACAGCCCGTGAACAGGAGTAGGATTTTTTTCATGATCGGTAAGTTTATATTTCACGTTCGACGCGCGCCCGGGTGACTTCACGGGTGGACGCCCGGCAAATTTAGTGGAAATACCGGATAATGGTGTAACGTACACGAACTTTTTTTGCCCTGCCCAAGAGGGGCTTTCCGGCACGCGACGGGGGCGGGGACGGGGGGATATTTCCAGGTATTTCTCGCCGCCACCCTTGCATATCTCATTTTTTTACATACCTTGCCGCGGTTTTACAAGATGTTGAACAATCAAATAACATACATGACAACAGCGCTTATCATTGCCGGTGGGGTGGTCGTCGTACTGCTGCTCTGGCTCATCGTCACGCACAACAAATTCGTCTTTAAAAACAATCGCGTGAAACAAACCGAAAGCACCATCCTCGTGATGCTCAAACAACGAAATGATATGATCCCCAACCTGGTGGCCACCGTCCAGGGATACGCCGGGCACGAGAACGCCACGCTCGTCAGGATCGCCGAACTGCGCTCGCTGCTGCAACAAGCCGGCGACGAACACGAGCAGATGCAGATCGGGACGGAACTTTCCAAGGCGCTCGCCGACGTCAAGGTAACCGTCGAAAGGTACCCCAACCTGAAGGCCGACGCGCAGTTTCGCCGCCTCCAGGAGTCCATCGAAGCCATCGAAAACCAAATCCAGGCCGCCCGACGCACCTTCAACGCCGCCGCCGTGGACTTCAATAATTACGTGGAGATGCTCCCCTCCAGCTTCATAGCCTCGCTGGAAAAGCGCGTGACCGTCGACCTCATCACCATCCCGGAAAGCGAGCGGGAAAACGTCAACGTGCGCGAACTCTTTAACCAATAATCCGCTAACCGTGAAAGTAGAAGAGCTACAACAGCAACTGCGCGAAACCCTGCTCAAAGCCGCCCGCGACCGCCAAAGAATGAAGATAGGCCAACTCGCCTGCTACGGCGGGGCGACCATCTACTTCCTGGGTATCATCCTCTTTGGCGGCCTGATGACGACCTTCGCCCACGATTACGCGACCAATCCCAACCCCACCTTCTGGGAAGCCAACCGGCTACTGATGCTGATCATCCCCCTCTTTGCCATCATCACCATCGGCGGCATGACGCTGGCGTTCTTCGGCAAACGCTTCGCCGCGGCCGAGCAATCCGCCGTCCGCGGCGTCATCCGGCAGCTATTCCCCGATGCCCGGTGCTACATCGAGACGGTCGAGGTGTCGACGGGGCAAATCATCTCCCCCAGCCGCCTTTTCGACGGCATCGCCAAGGCAGACAACCTGCTGGCACACAGCTTCGGCAGCATCGTCTTCGACCGCGACGGGCAAAAGCTAACCATCCGCGACATCATCGTCCGCGAACTCCCCTCCGGCCGGCAAGCCTCCAGCGTCATCACCCTCGCCAAGGCGATGTTCGGCGGCGCCTTTGCCCGCCGGGCGGAAAACCTGGCCAGCGGCTTCCGCGGGATGATGGCCGACGCGCCCCTCCGCCAAACCGTCAACGGCAGCGTGGTCATCTTCCCCGACCACCTGGAGAAACACCTCGATTACCTCGCCCGGTCGCTGCAAAAACTTAAAAACAAGGGCGATTGCAAGCTCGTGCAGCTCGAAGACCCGCTGTTTGAACGCTATTTTGCCGTCTACGCCACCGACGAGATCACCGCGCGCGTCGTCCTCACGCCCGCCATGATGACCCGCGTGACGACGCTGCGGGAAAAATATGGCCGCGACATCATGCTCTCCTTCAGCAACAATCACTTCTACTTCGCCGTCCCCATGCCCGAAGGATTCCTCACCCTGGGCAGCAACGCGGGAAACGCCGTCCGCGACCTCCACGCCAGCATCGAAACCGCGCGAGCCATCCTCGACGACCTGAAAATCAAGACCGAAACGGGAACAAAGCCCGACATCTCCCTGTAAACAGCTTTAATCAAACAAATATCATTCACCAAACAACGCAACATGAAACAGACAAAAGCAATCCTCCCCGGCATCGCACTCGCCGCCACGCTGATTGGCGTGGAAATCACGCGCGAAACCCCCACCCTCCGCGTGCAAGAGGCCATACCGACCGTCGCGTGGCTCGTCCTCCTCGCGGGAGCGGCCTTACTACGCCTTCACCAAGCGGAGAACCATCATGGGCATCATCCGCACGTTTTCGGGCAAGTACCGCGTCCAGGGCGACATCAACACCCTCGAATCCAAGAAAATCCTCACCGGCGCGCTCTACGCCGACCAGCAGGATGCCTACCTCAACACCCTCACCGCCGACATCGGCGACAAGCTCTACACCATCCTCCGGGAGTGGTGGAGCATCAACGGCCGCGATTCCGCCATCGAAACGCTGGATTACCTGCGCGACAAGGGCTTCGCCTTCTACTTCCCGACCGTCATGAAGGCCTCGCGGGCAGGCTCGGAGGAGGCCGCCAAGGAGATAATCACCGCGGAAATGACCACCCAGGAGGATGCTGAAAAGGCTTACTCCCAGGCTAATAACCTGCTTGCATCCATCGATGCGCTCAAAGAAGCGGGGATCATCACCACCATCGACGACGTCGAAAAGTACGGCGTCACCGGTTGGGATGCCGGTCGCCTGATCTTCATCGCCCGCCTCTGCCACGACGCCAAGTACATCTCCGCGGAGGAGGCGTGGGCGTACATCGACGTCGCCTACGCGCAAGCGCAAACGGCCTTCAACTCGTGGGAGGAGATCGCCAATAGTTACATCATCGGCCGCTTCCTCTGGAACGGGAAAAACGCCGACGATGGCATGGATCGGCTCGCCAAAGGTCTGCTCACCAAGCCCGATAGCCCCTGGGTGCAGGTGCCCTGGAAGTAGTTCTCGCGGAAAACGCGCGGCCCGCGCGGGATTGTTCGCCTCCTGTTATGTGGGCGAATGATTGTTCACCCTTACACGTTTATCATTATTCGCCCATCCCCGTATCTTCACGATCTCGGTAGAGACGTAGCGTGCTACGTCCTACAGAGATCGTGAAAGTACGGGGATGGGCACGGGCTAACGCGGGAAATGGCACCCGCTAGGGATACCCCCACGGTTATCGTCGGAATATGCCGTAGGGGCACCCCTCGCAGGCGCCCTCGCCGTGTTTGCTTTCCAGGCGGTTGGGGTGAATAATCATTCGCCCCCCCCGACGCCCTCCTGAATATCAGTCATTTCTTCTGACTTCCCGATTCCCCCGCCTCACGCGTCCGATAGAAAGAAACCCGCACACGTTAGAAAGAAACATGCGCATGTTGGAAAGAAACATGCGCACGTTAGAAAGAAACCCGCGCACATTACAAAAAATGAGTCTGTTCACTCAACTGTGTCATTTTCCCTTTGTCTACCATCAATCTACCCATCTGTCTTCAAAGATAATGGCAAATTGCGACATGATTTGTCGCCACGCCGCCACGGGCTTTATCTTCTCTAATATTTTTGATTGCACCAGGAACAGCAGCTTTATCAACGCCATGTCAGTGCTGAAAACTCTTTTTGATTTAGTCACATTACGCAACTGACTGTTAAAGCTTTCTATGATGTTTGTGGTGTACATCAAGCGCCGAATTTGATCCGGGTAGTCGAACATCCCGGACAGGTTTT
>JAIRXZ010000212.1 GCA_031267995.1 Odoribacteraceae bacterium
CCCGACGGCACGTCGGTGACGCTGAATGCGGCGTCGCGATTGGTGTTCCCGCGGCGGTTCGCGGCGGGGGAGAGGCGGGTGCGGCTGGAGGGCGAGGCGTTTTTCGACGTGTCGCCGGACGCGTCGCGTCCGTTTATCGTGGAGGCCGAGGGGCTGGTGGTGAGGGTGTCGGGGACGCGCTTTAACGTATCCGCGTATCCCGGGAACGCCGTCCGGCACGCTACCCTCGTGGAGGGGCGCGTGGAGGTGAGCGGCGATGGTTTCTCGCCCGTCGGCCTGCTGCCGGGGGAGCAATTGTACCGTTCCGGCGAGGCGTGGGAGAAGCGGGAGGTGGACGCGAATCTGTTTATTTCGTGGCTGAAGGGGAAGTTTTTGTTCCGCGACACGGAGTTAGAGGAGATCGCGCGGCAGTTGTCGCGATGGTATGACGTGGATGTCGCCTTCGAGGACGAGGGGCTGAAACGGATCCGGTTCACGGGGGGCGTGGTGCGCTACGACCCGCTGGAGGAGCTGATCCGGGCGATCGAGGCGACAAGCAACGCCCGCTTCCGCGTGGAGGGGGAAAGGTTGATGATTTACAGGTGAAAACCTATATAAGAAAAACCGGGAGAGATGAGACGCTCCCCCGGCCAATGAAAAGAACATAAACCAGCGTCTTGTCCCGCCCGTAATGCCGGGGCAAGGTGATTTAACACGACAAAAGTATGCAAAAGATTCTTGACGCCGGCCCGCGGTGGGCTAAAAAAACACTTCGCCCCGGGCGATTAATGCTTCGCTCCGGGCTTTCAACATTTCGCTTCGGGCGATCAACGCTTCGCCTCGGTCGATTAATGGCAATGACCTGTTGCCTGGCGCTGACATGGCTGCCGGCAACGGCGCTTTCGCGCGATTACAGTATTAGCCTCAGCATGGAGAACGCCACGGTGCGGGAGGTTTTCGACGAGATTACCCGCGCCACGGGGCTTGATTTTTTCTATAATAGCGAGTTGGTGAATGCCACGCGACGGGTGGACGTGTCCGTGGCGGACGCTTCTATAGAGGAGACGCTGCGCGCCGTGTTCAAGGGATACAGCGTGCGGTTCACGGTGAACGAGCGGTTTATCGTGCTGCTGGATTTGCGCCCGGAGGTTCCGCAGGAGCGTCCCGGCAAGCTGGTGAGCGGCACGGTGCGAGACGCCGGCGGCGAAGGGCTGCCGGGCGTGGCGGTGCGGGTGAAGGGTACGGTCATCGGCGTGGCCAGCGAGCCGGACGGGCATTTCGCGTTGCCCGTGCCGCTGGCCGATGGCGTGGTGTTGCAGTTTTCGTTTATCGGGATGAAGACGAAGGAGGTGGCGTGGAAGGGGGAGAGCGTCGTGAATGTCGTGCTGGAAGAGGAGCCGCGGGAGATGGACGAGGTGGTGGTGCTGGGTATCGCCAGCGTGAACCGGCGCGATATGGTGGGGTCGTTCACCCAGCTGCCGATTGACGCGGTGATGCAGCCGGCGTACGGGTCGGTTGACCAGATGCTGGAGGGGCGGATTGCCGGTATGGCGGTGACGACGACGTCGCTGCGCGCCGGGTCGGCGCCGTCGGTGAGTATCCGCGGGCGATCGACGCTGCTGGGTAACACGCAGCCGCTGTGGGTGGTGGACGGTATCGTGCAGGGAGAGGTGATGGACGTGAACGCGGTGTCGAGCTTGTGGGGCGCGTCCAGCGATAACGATCTGGCGCAGTACCTGGGAAGCCAGATCTCGTGGCTGAACCCGAATGATATAGAGACGATCACCGTGCTGAAGGATGCCACGGCGACGGCGATTTACGGGTCGCGGGCGTCGAACGGCGTGATCGTGATCACGACCCGACGGGGGAGTAACGACCGGGTGTCCGTGAATGTCACGGCGAACTGGAACGTGCGCGTGCGCCCGTCGTACCGTGATTACGCGGTGATGAATTCGCAGGAACGGATTCAGTTTAGTCGCGATGCCTTTAACGCGGGGGCTTATTACCGCCTGGTGCCGATCATGCAGCCGTACACGTACGAGGGGCTGACGCGGATGCTGGGGGATAATCGCATCACGGAGCAGGAGTTCGCCGAGCAGTACACGCGACTGGAGACGGTGAATACCGACTGGCTGGATTTGCTGGCGCGCCACGCCCTGGGGCAACGCTATAATATAAGTATCAACGGGGGGACGAGAATGGCGACTTATTCGTTTTCAACCTCCTATGACCGGAGCGAGGGGATCGAACAGGGGAATGATTCGGAGCGGATCACGGCGCGGCTGTCGACGAACATGACGCTGTCGCCGCGCGTGCGCCTGGATATCGCGCTGAACGGGGGGCTGACGACGACGACGGGTTTCGCCGCCGACGTGAACCCGCTGTCGTACGCGATTGCCACGAGCCGGGCGGTGCCGGCGTTTCACCCGGACGGGTCGCGGCTGTTTTACAAGGTGGCGGAGCGGTACGCCTATAACTCGAACACGGAGGAGTCCGGGCTGGATTATAACGTGCTGAACGAGCGGGACAATTCGGGCGCGCGTTTCGTGTCGCCCAGCGTGAACGCGAACGTGAATCTGAAGTGGGAGATCGCCCCGTCCGTGGGTTACGAGCTGGCCGTGGGCACCCGCCTGGAGAGCCGCAAGGGTGAGGTGTGGGCAGACGCGCCCACGAAGTACGTGGCGCAAAGGTACCGCGGCTATAGCGTCGGGGAGGTGGAGCCGGGCGGGGCTTTTTACAAGGCCGCGCTGCTGCCTTTCGGTGGCGAGCTGCAGACGGAGGATAGTTTCGGACGTAGCTACGAGGTGCGAAACACGCTGAAGTTTAACCGGATGTTTGGCGACGAGCACCGGCTGGTGGCGCAGGTGAGCTGGGAGGTGCGGTCGAGTTATCGCAACTCGAAGGTGGGAACGGTGTGGGGTTTCGACAGAGACCGCGGCGAGCGCCTCTCGCGGCCGACGAATCTCTCTGACCTGGTGCCGATCGGGGCGGAGGTTCCCAGGAATCTCGGCATTTTCGAGACGCTGTATAGCGGCCGCTGGCGGTCGACCAATCTCACGAATAACTACGCTTCGGCAATCTTTATCGGGAGCTACGCTTTCCGCGACAGGTACGTGCTGAACGTGAACGCGCGCAACGACTGGTCGAACCGTTTCGGCCAAAACGTGAACCGCCGCTTTGACCCGACGTATTCGCTGGGCGTGGCGTGGCGGGTGGCCGACGAGCCTTTCCTGCAGCAGGATTGGCTGTCGCAGCTGACACCGCGGCTCTCCTACGGTATCCAGGGGAACGTGCTCAATAGCGTTAGCCCGGATATGATTTTGCAAAAGGGGCCGGCGTCCACGCTTTATAATGATTACTTGTCGAGTATCACGCAGATCGCTAACCCTTTCCTGACGTGGGAGCGGACGCGGATATGGAACTTCGGCGTGGATCTGGGGCTGTTTGATAACCGCCTGTCGCTGGTGGTGGACGGCTATTCGCGGCTCTCTAACGTGGGCACGTACCTGGAGTTGTCGCCGGAGTATGGCGGCTTTTCCACGCCCATTACGGGGACGGATATCCGGAATAGCGGCGTGGAGGCGACGCTGAACGTGTTGGCCATCCGCCGGCACGATTGGCAGCTCTCCCTCGGCGCTAACGTGGCGAGAAACCGCAACAAGGTGGTGCGGATGGATAATATAGACACGTCGCCGCGGACGGTTAGCAATTACCTGAACGGGCAGGAGTCCCGCGTGCTGGAGAAGGGGTACGGCTACGGGGCTTTCTGGGCGTACTCTTTTGCCGGGCTGGATGATACCAACGGCTACCCGACGTTTAATCTCCTCGACCAGGATCCGGGAACGGCCTTTACCGATTTCCTCGTTCACGCGGGGACGCGGGTGCCGGTGATGAACGGGGGAGCGAATTTCCGCCTGAGCTACAAGAGCCTGGCGTTGCAAGGGGTCTTCGCGGCGTCGCTGGGAGGGAAGGATTTCCTGCCCAACCCGTACGAGGCCTTCTACCAGGGACAAATCCCGCAGCCGGTGGAGAATCTGCCCGCGGAACTCGCCCGGCGATGGAAAAATCCCGGCGATGCCTCTACCATTCCGGGCATTTACGTCGGTGGGGAGAACATCAACCTCTCCAATCCCTCGGAGTTCGATTCCACGCAAGACCGTTACCTCATGTGGGCGAGGTCGGACGCCCGCGTGGCCTCCACCTCCACGGTGAAGTGCAAGATGTTGCAACTGACGTGGAACAGCCGCTCCTCCATGCTGAAGGATGCCGGCATAACGAGCCTCTCGCTCAACGCCTCGGTGAACAATCTCTTTATGCTGGTGGATAAAAAGTGGGACGGGAAGGATCCCGACCTCGGCGGAAAGTACGTGGAGCCTCGCTCCTTTAACGTGGGCATTAACGTTGGATTTTAATCACTCATATCATGAAAAAGAACATTATATACGCGCTCACCCTCCTCTTGACGGGGGCGTGCAGCGATTTCCTGGAACCCAAGTCCCAGACAGAATTTACGCCAACGCAGGCGGATCAGTTGAACGAAGTGCTGCTGGGGGTGGCCTATCCCCGGCCGGACGCGACGGAGATTAACGTCCTCCTCGACCTCCTATCGGACGATGTCAGCGGCGCCGGGGTACACGACGGCGCCATCTCTACCACCGGCTTTTACGACAGGTCGGAGGTGCAGGCCGCGAAGATTCTCTACACCTGGCAACCGGAGTACTCGCGCCTCATGCAGGCGGCCAACCAACCCGCTAACGCCCACTACGATGTCTACACGCCCATCTACAAATTTATCGTCGGCGCCAACGCCGTGATCGACCGCGTGGGCAACGTGGGAGGAACCGTCGAGGAGAAGAACAACGTCCTCGCGCAAGCGTACACCCTCCGCGGGTTTTACTACCTGCAGCTGGTGAATATTTTCGGGGAACCGTACACGGCCAACCCCGACGGGCTGGGCGTCCCCCTGAAAATCACCTCCGACGTGGAGGAACGGACGATGGCGCGCAACACCGTCGGCGAGGTTTACGAGCAGATCCTGTCCGACCTCAAGGAGGCCGAGCGTCTCTTCAAAACGCTGCCCGAAGGGAAGCAGTTCCGCAAGGATTTCCGCGTGAACCTGCCTACTGCCCAGCACCTTCTCGCCCGCGCTTACCTCTACATGGGGCGTTGGGCGGAGGCCGTGGAGTGCGCCAACGCGTTGATCGCACGTCCCGATTTCTCGCTCATCAACCTGCAAGACCTCGTCTCGGCGGGCTACACGAACGTCCCAAGCTCCCGCAAATACTACAATTTTATCACCTACGACAACCCGGAGTGCTACTGGCTGTGGGGAAAGAGCGACGATCTCTACCTGTTTACCAAGAATATCATCGCCCGTCAGATGGGCAACAACGAGCGGGCATGTGCCTATCTCATGCAGGCCTCGCAAGACATCGTCGATAGCTTCGAGGCTGGCGACGCACGCAAGTTGCTCTACATGGTCAGTGACGCCTACTCCAACGCCGACATCAACATCACCCGCTACGGCGCCCTCGGAAAGTGCGGGATCACGCTGGAAAGCGTCAGTTCGCGCAACTGCTGGCCGACCACCGGGAGCACCCTCTTCGGTCACGCCATGCGGCAGGCTGAGGCCTACCTGATTGCCGCCGAGGGCAACGCCATGCTCAACAAGCAGGGGGACGCCGCCGCCGGTCAAGCCGCCATCACCGCGTTGAACGCCCTGCGGTCGAAGCGTTTCCTGACGGCCAACTACACTCCCCTCACCCTCGCGGACTTCGCCGACGCCGACGCCCTGGTGGAGATGACGCGCGCCGAACGCCGCCGGGAGCTGTGCTTCGAGTCCCTCCGCTGGTTCGACCAGCGTCGCCAGGGCATGAAGCGCGTCGAACGCCGCTGGTACACCGGCCCCGGCACGACGGAGTCCACTAACATCCACTACGAAACCTACGTGCTGGAGGAGAACGATCCCGGCTTCACCCTCCCCATCCCCCACACGGTGATCGAGAAAAACTCCTACCTCCGCCAGGCGCCCACGGTGGGAGCGGAGAGAAGCTACACTGAAAAGATATAAACGCGAAAAACAAATACAGTCATGAAAAGAATATACATCGCGCGCCTGCTCTGCGTCGTCCTCCTGGGCTTGTGGAGCTGCGAGAAAGAGGAAAAAATTACCCCGGAAGGCCCTGGTTCCCTGCTGACAAACTTCGACTTCCCGCAGGGAAACGACCCCTGGGACGCTATCTTCCAGGAGATCTACGACACGCACAACGTGAAGATCATCTACAAGGACTTTACCGACGAAAACTGGAGCCACGTGTGGACGCCCTACCAGCTCGGCGCCCCGGTCACCGGCGACCGTTTCGAGACTGCCGAGGAGCTGACCGAGGTGGCCAACTACATGAAAAAGTATCTCTTTGACTTCCTTGACCCCTCCGCCACCCGCGGCGTTTTCCGTCGCTACATCTACCTCATCAAGGACATGAAGGTCGCCGACCTCCCCACCAAAATGGTCACCGGCATCGACTGCTGGATGTTCAGTCCCCCCGTCGGCGTCAACGTCACCAGCAGCTACACGAACTACGTCTACGCCCCCAAGATCAAGATCTTCTCGGACATCCTCGCTACAGCCTTCAAAAACGGCAACATCTCCCTCCCGGCCTCCTTCTACGAAGGCATCGACTACACCACGGAAACCGTCTGGTACACCTTCGCCTACACCAACAACAACTGGGCAAACCTCTGGTGCCGCAGGGGATTCCTCGGAAGCCTGCTGGAGTCCGGGCGCCCCGACTTCCCAGATCTATTCCGGGACAGAAACGTCCCCATCGCCGAGATGCGCGAAAGGCCTGACGAGGAGTTCGTCCGCTTCGTCGGGTACGCCCTCGCCCTCCGCGACATCGACCGCTATTTCGCCAACGGCTGCCGTTTCGAGCAATCCCCCAAGCTCCAAACGCGCCTGCACATCGTCATCGACCACCTCAAAAGCGCGTACGGTATCGACCTCCTCGCCTACCAAGCCATCGCCTACGAGGGCTACACCGGCACCGAGTGGGAAGGCACCGATTACCAACCTGCGATACCGCAATAATCACCCGCGACGGGAGCTGCCGGCACCGCCAACGCGCGCGTCCGGCAGCTTCCTATTCACCTCGAAACCATAAAACAAAACGGAATGATAAGAACAGGCATCGTGGCGCTGCTGCTGCTCGCCGCGTCGACAACCCGCGCCCAGGAGCGACTCGACTGGTACAACCTCTCCCCCGAAACGGGCGTCTTCGGCGCCGGAATCGACGACGCCTACCGCTTGCTGGCAACGAAGAAAGTCAAAAAACATCCCATCGTGGCGCTCATCACCGACGGCGTCAAAATCACCCACCCCTCCCTCGCCCCCGTCATCTGGCAAAACCCCAAGGAAAAACCCGACGGAAAGGACAACGACAAGGACGGACGCGTGGACGACTGCCACGGATGGAACTTCCTCGGAGGTAGCGACGGCAAAACCATGACCCGCCTCACCACCGAGGGCGAACGCGAATTCCTTCGCCTCCAAGATCTCTACGCCGACTACATCACCGACGGCGCCCGCTACTACAAATACACCGGCGACGAACGCCGCGAAGTCCCGCCCCCCGCCAACCCGGACGAATACAACTACTACCGTCGCCGCGTCATGCCCGAATCCTCCCTGGCGCGCTCCCGCGGGGGCGTCATCCTCGCCCGCGAACTCCGCGAGTACGCCCGACGCTTCAACGACGAACTCAAAGCCAAATACCCTGAAAAGAAATACTTCACCTACGACGACTTCCTCACCCTCGCCCAACCCGGCGCCCCCCGCGACAGCCTCCGCGACATCGCCCTTACCGTCATGCAATACTACTTCCACATCAGGAAAGAAACCGAGTGGACAGGCGCTCTCGCCTACTACGGCGGCCAGGACTACATCACCTCCGCCCGCCAAAGCTTCGAGCGAGAACTCCGCCAATCCGGGGACGACCGCCAAACCATCGTCGGCGACAACCCCCTCGACATCACCGACACCCGCTACGGCAACCCCAACGTCCAAACCCCCTCCCCCCGCGGCGGCACCTTCATGGCAGGGCTCATCGCCGGCCGGCGGCAAAACCCCGCCACCCAACAAGAAACCACCCCCGCCGGCAACAACCCCATCGCCGAACAAGCCAGGATCATGCCCCTCGTCGTCACCCCCGGCAGCGGCGAACCCTACCTCAAAGACATCGCCCTGGCCATCCGCTACGCCGTTGACCACCAGGCCAGCATCATCATCCTCCCCCTGCAAAACACCCTCTATCCCCCCCTGCAAACCCCCTGGATCAGCCAGGCACGCCGCCACGCCGAGAACAAAGGC
>JAIRXZ010000013.1 GCA_031267995.1 Odoribacteraceae bacterium
GGCAGACTCTTCCTCGCAGGTGAACAAGATCATGGAGGGGTTGTTGAGGGATTGGCTGAAATCCACGTCCACCATGTGTATTTGCCACGGCACGGAGACGCGTATCTCTTTGTATGCCCCTGGAGCGATGGCGAATAATCCGCCGAAATCTTCGTTATAGTTGATCCTGACCTGGATGATTCCCATCGCCTTTCCCCGGTTGTGTATCTTGAAAATCGCCCGCTGCCACCGCTCCTCGTCTACGAAAAAGGTTTCTCTCCTGGCGTCCCGGACAATGAATTCCGGGAGACCTCCCACCTCGTCGTGCCACTCGCGGATGAGGGGGCGCGGATCCTCGCCGGTGATCTCTTGGAGGGCGTTGGCGAGGGTGTCAAACTCGACGGGGCGCGCGGGGAAACGCTCTTCCAGCCGGTGGTGCAGCCGGTAGAGGTCGGCGAGGGTGGTGTTCAGGAGCAGTTGGCGGAAGAGTATCTCTCCTTTTGCTTTTATGATCCTCTTGCGCGCGGCGGCGGGGAGGGAGGAGTCGCGGAAAATCTCGCCAAGCGAGCGGTCGCGCAGTTGGTCGAACGTGATGCCTTCTATCGACGTTCTTGTCCCGGGATAGGTTCGTAGCTGGAACATGGCCGTCCTCCACGCGCGGTCGAGGGCGGGAAATTCGTCGGAGTGGATGGTGTAGCCGTGCTCGACGAAGAGGGAGTAGATACCGTAGCTATTGTTTTGGGAAAAATGCGCGTACATCCACGGCCGCAAGAATTGGTTCGTGGTTCTGTCTTCACCTGCCGGGGGATTGGGGAACGTTCCGTTGACAATCCTGACACCCTCCTCCGGCCAAAAGAGGAGCGCCGGCTGGATGTAGTCGTTGCGATGCTCGTCATGATGGGGGAGAAAGGCGAAGGAGGCGGGCGCCTCGACCAGCGCCAGGTGTTTGAAGGGGTAAACAATTTCGTCGGACGACGTGGAGAAACTGCCCGCGACGCTTCTCCTGGCGGCCTGCTGGCTTACCGTGTCGAGGTATTTCCTGACGAGGTGGCTGTTTTCGAGATAATAAACGTCGATGGTATACCCTTCCGGCATTGTCACGCTCCCCCGCGCGAATTTGCCGGCGGCGAGGCTGATGCCGGACACGGGGCGGTCGGGGGTGAAGGAGACGATCCCGTTGCTTTCCTCCCGCCGTTCCCCCTGCGATACCGCCACGAGGCCTCGCGGTGGCTTCACCTCCAGGTGAAAGCGGGTCTTGACGGTGGGGTTGGCGACGGGCGGCGCCGGGTACCAGAGGACGTCGGGGATCAGCAGGATGTATTCCTCCTGCAGGAATGCCAGCCGCTTGCCGAGGTTGAAGTGGGTGTTTTCGAGGGTGTGCTCGGTGTAGAGGCGGGTAACCCGTCCGTCCACGGTCAGCAGGAAGAAATCCTCCTGCCGCTTGCCGAGGTCAAAGAAAGAACCGGCTGACGCGCGCCACCACCGCTCGTCGACGTCGAGACGGGCGACTCGTTCGTCTATTCCCCCGGCGTATCGCACGGTGATGGTGGCCGAGTCCCCCGCCTCCACGGGGGCGTGCAGCAGTAATACCTGCGCGTCCCGCCGGTAGGGGATTGGCTCGCCTTCACGTTCCACCACGGCCTCCACCTCCATCGCCGGGTTGAGGAGCAGGACGATGGTATCGATCCGCTCCTTCCCCCCGTTGACGAGGGTGAGCGTGGCGACACCCCGCGGGCTACTCTTGTCAAACTCCAGGCGAATGTCCGCTCTCGCGAGCATGACGGGCGCCTTCCCCGCGTGCTTCGCGGCGGCTTGCCGGAACTCCTGCCTCGCCCTGATATCTCCCGCGATACCCGCTTCCCGTGCAAAGACGGCAGCGGCGGTGCACAACAGGAATGTACAGCCGGCAGAGAGAATCGTCGGCCGCTCCCGGTGAAATCCGGGCAGGCGTCCCCCGACGGCGGCGAGAAGGATCATCCCCACCCCGGCCAACAGGAAAGCCCCGCGCTGGAGCAGGTAGTCGCTTGCCGCCGGCAGTCCCACCGCGGGCGACGGGATGGCGTCCAGCCCCACCGCGAATAGATCAAGCGCGTCTCCCTTTCGCGTCATGTACAGGAAGGCCAACGCCGGCAGCGCGATCAGCAGCGTGGCCATCCTGTTCCGCGTGATCGATGCTAACAAGGCGGCCAATCCAGTCGTGAAAATCAACGTGGGCAGCGTGAGCGTGAGCAGGTAAAACAGGTAGAGCCAAGCGTCGAACGGCCCAGCCGAAAGCGTGAGATGGAAAACCATCGTCAGCACGATCATCACCACGTCGAGCCGCGCGACGGCGAGGATGATTCCCCCCACCTTCCCGGCATTAAACGGAACATTTCCCGCCGGCCGTGCCTGCAACACCCCCCTCGTCTCTATCTTTTTCTCCTTTAACATCCCCTCCGCGACGAGCAGGACGACGATTATCGTCTGCACCGCGTTAAACATGAAAGCATTCATAAAGGGAACAAAAGCGGGAAGCGCCGTGAATTGCCAAACCTCGGGATGCTTGCCGAAAAACAAACCCGCCGCCCACTGGTAGGGCACCTGCAGGTAGAAAACAAGCACCGCCGCCACGACAGCGAACACGCGGAAAGCGATGCCCCGCCGGGCGATCCGCGACTCGAAGATGGAGACGATCGCGAAATGATGGATGGATTCAAGGAGTTTCATAGGATGAGGTTTTTGCCGTCTTCCCCGGCGAACCTCCTGCCGACCACCATTATCCCGGTCGAGCGAAACCTTCCTGTCGCCGCCGCGCTGCCGGTAAAGAGAAAAAATGTTTTCATAATCGTGAATGTGCGTGCGACACCCCCGTTTATACCTAAAACTCCCGTCGGACGTGAGGGCGCCAAGAACGCCCGGGGGAAACCGGTGTAAATGTACAATTTTCTCGGGAAGATGAGAATAGGCTCTTTCCCCGGGCTAGAACAGGCTCTTTCCTTGCCCGGGGAAAGGGCATTTTTCGCCTCGTCCCCGGTAGGGTGTCTACCAAGGGCGTGGTAGGGTGTCTACCAAGGGCGTGGTAGAGTGTCTACCAAGGGCGTGGTAGAGTGTCTACCAAGGGCGAGGTAGAGTGTCTACCAGGGACGAGGTGCGCGTCACGGTTCATGTTTGTCCCTTTGTCGCGAGAGTGACGATAGTTTCCCCCGCGTGAATGGAGGGGAACATTCTCGCTCCGGCGGGATACTCCCCGGGAAATTGCCGGTCAAGGAGTGTCGACGCGCGTCCAGCGGATGGCGTCGGCGTGTACATCGGTGACGCGTCCGAAGTGGGCGGAGTGCGCCCGCATCTCCGGGGGAAGGCCGTCGAGGTACGCGGCGATAAATTCGGAGGGGATCTCGGCGCGGTCGCTCAGGGAGACGGTGCAGGCGCCGGGAGTCACGTGGAAGCGTCCCAGGTGTACCCAGCGTTCTTCAGCTTTGTAGAGCTGCAGGGGGATCTCCATGGGCGCCTCGCCGGGCGTGGTGACGGTGTAGTGAAAGACGGCTTCCCTCTGGTTGAAGAAGGGGTAGGGTGTCTGGTAGGAGGAGAAGACGTGGAGGTCGTAAGTGCCCCCGTCGGGGATGGTTGCCGTCCACTCGACGCGGGATTTTCCCGTGCCCGCGCGCCTGACGTGTTTGCTTTTGACGCCGTCGCCGTGTGCCATGGATTCTATGTATTCGTGCCAGCGGTTGGGGTTCTCGCTTTCTTTCCGCGATCTGAAGCGTTCGATCCGGGAGAGGGGTTCGATGACCCGGAAGCCCTCGTCGCTGTTGTCCACGATGATCGTGCCCGCGGGGGACGAGGCGAAGGCGGTGGAGTCGATGTCGCGGGCGCGGTCGAGGGGGGAGGTGTCGTCGGAGGCGGATCCTTCCTCGCAGGTGAACAAAGCCGTGAGGGGGTTATTGAGAGATTGGCTGAAGTTCACGTTCACCATCTGTATTTGTCCCGGCGTGGTGACGCGTATCTCCTTGTACGCGCCGGCGGCGATGGCGAAAAAGCTGCTACGCTCTTCGTTGTAGTTGGTCATGACCTTGATGATTCCCATCGCTTTTCCCCGGTTGTGGATCTTGAAAATCGCCCGCTGCCACCGCTCCCCGTCGACGAAGAAGGTCTCTTTCCTGTCGTCCCGGATGATGAATTCCGGCAGGCCTCCCACCTCGTCGTGCCACTCGCGGACGAGGGGGCGGGGGTCTTCACCGGTGATCTCGCGGAGGGCCGCGGCGAGGGTGTCAAACTCGACGGGGCGCGCGGGGAAGCGTTCTTCCAGCCGGTGGTGCAGCCGGTAGAGGTCGGCGAGGGTGGTGTTCAGGAGCAGGTGGTGGAAGAGGCTCTCTCCTTTTACCGTTATGATCCTTTGGCGAGCGTCGGGGGGGAGGGAGGGGTCGCGGGAAATCTCGCCGAGGGAGCGGTCGCGGAGTTGGTCGCGCGTGATGTTGTCCATCAACGTGATGCCATTGGGATAGGTTCGTAGCTGGAACATGACCGTCCTCCACGCGCGGTCGAGGGCGGGGAATTCGTCGGAGTGGATGGTGTAGCCGTGCTCGGTAAAGAGGGAGTTGATATTGTAGCTGTTGCCGGGGAAAAGGTAAACGTACATCCCCGGCCGCAGGAATTGGTTGTCTGACTCGTCTCCCAGTGGCGGGTGATGGGGAAAAGGCCCGCTGATGATCCTGACACCCTCCTCCGGCCAGAAGACGAGCGCCGGTTGGATGTAGTCGTTGCGATGCTCGTCGTGGCGGGGGAGAAAGGCGAAGGAGGCGGGCGCCTCGACCAGCGCGAGGTGCTTGAAGGGGTAGTTCACTGCATCGAACGGATGGAGGAGGAAAGACGAAACTGTCCTTCTAACGGATTCTTCGCTTACTTTGTCGAGATAATTCCTGACGAGGTAGCTGTTCTCGAGATAAAAGACGTCGATGGTGTAGCCTTCCGGCATCGTCGCGCTTCCCCGTGCGAACTTTCCGGCGACGAGGCTGATGCCGGACACGGGGCGGTCGGGGGTGAAGGAGACAGTCCCGTTGTTTTCTTCCCGCCGCTCTCCCTGCGATACTGCCACGAGGCCTCGCGGCGGCTTCACCTCTAAATGGAAACGGGTTTTGACGGTGGGATTGGCCACGGGCGGCGCCGGGTACCAGAGGACGTCGGGGATCAGCAGGATGTATTCCTCCTGCAGGAATGCCAGCCGCTCGCCGAGGTTGAAGCGGGTGTTGTCGGGGGCGCGCCATCGCTTTTTGTCGACGTCGAGGCGGGCAACTCGCTCGTCTATCCCCCCGGCGTAGCGCACGGTGATGGTGGCCGAGTCTCCGGCCTCCACGGGGGTGTGCAGCAGTAATACCTGCGCGTCCCTCCGGTGGGGAATCGGCTTGCTTCCCCCTTCCACGGCCTCCACCTCCATCGCCGGGTTGAGGTATAGCACGATGGTGTCGACCCTCTCCTTCCCCCCGTTGACGAGGGTGAGCGTGGCGACGCCCCGCGGCTTGCTCTTGTCGAACTCCACGCGAATGTCCGCCTTCGCGAGCGTGACGGGAGCCTTGCCCGCGTGCCTCGCGGCGGCTTGCCGGAACTCCTGCCTCACCCCGATGTCTCCCGCGAATCTCGCTTCCCACGCGAAGACGGCAGCGGCGGCGCATAGCAGGAACGCGCACCCGGTGTACAGGATGACCGGCCGCTCCCGCGGGAAACCGGGCAGGCGCCCCCCGGCGGCAGAGAGAAGGATCATCCCCATCCCGGCCAGCAGGAAAGCCCCGCGCTGGAGCAGGTAGTCGGTCGCTGCCGGTAGTCCCACCGCGGGCGACGGGATGGCGTCCAGGCCCACCGCGAGCAAGTCGAGCGCGTTCCCCTTTTGCGTTATATATAGGAATAGCAATACCGGTAATGCGATCAACAACGTGGCCATCCTATTCCGCGTGATCGACGCTAATAAGGCCGCCAATCCAGCTGTGAAAATCAACGTGGGCAACGTGAGCGTGAGCAAGTAGAACAGGTAAAGCCAAGCATCGAACGGCCCGGGGATGAGCGTGAGGTGAAGGATTATCGTCAGCACGATCATCACCACGTCGAGTTGCGCGACGGCGAGGATGATTCCCCCCACCTTCCCGGCGTTGAACGAGACATTCCCCACCGGTCGCGCCCGCAGCACCCCCCTTGTCTCCACCTTTCTCTCCTTCAACATTACCTCCGCGACAAGCAGGACGACGATTATCGTCTGCACCGCGTTAAACATAAAAGCGTTCGTAAAAGGCATAAAGGCGGGAAGCGCCATGGATTGCCAATCCATTACCTGCAGGAAAAAAACAAACGCCATCGCCATGACAGCGAACACGCGGAAAGCGATGCCCCGCCGGGCGATCCGCGACTCGAAGACGGAGACGGTCGCGAAATGACGAATAGACTCAGGGAGTTTCATAAGATTGAGTATGCGTGCAAGCCCTCGTGTTCGTGTACACGTCCCGCCGGTCGCGAGGGCACTTTGAACGCCCGGGAGAAACCGGTGTAAATGTACAAAAATCTCCGAAAAAAGAGTAACTTCATCGTCTTTCGCCCGTGAGACCCACGATTTGTTACCTTCGCGGGCAAATCTGAAAAAGAGATGAAGCAAAAGGTCAACGTGATCAACCTGGGGTGTTCAAAGAACCTCGTGGACGCCGAGCTGCTGATGCGGCAACTGGAGCGGGCGGGCTACGGGGTAGAGGCCGACGCGGCAGGATCGACGGCAGAGATCGTGGTACTCAACACGTGCGGGTTCATCGGTGACGCCAAGGAGGAGTCGATTGACGCCATCCTGGAGCAGGTGGAGCGGAAGCAGTCGGGCGTGGTAAAGCGCGTATTCGTGATGGGATGCCTGTCGCAACGCTACGCGAGCGAGCTAAAGCAGGAGATCCCCGGAGTAGACGCCTGGTTCGGGAAATTCGACTGGAAAGGCATCCTGGCCGAGCTGGGCAAGCAATACGATGAATCCTCGCACGAGCGCCACCTGACCACCCCGTCGCACTACGCCTACCTGAAAATCTCGGAAGGGTGCGACAGAACGTGCTCCTACTGCGCCATCCCGTTAATGACAGGCCGCCACGCCTCGCGGGAATTCGGCGAGATCACGCGGGAAGCGGCAGCGTTAGCCGGCAGCGGGGTAAAAGAACTGCTGGTAGTGGCGCAGGACACCACCTGTTACGGCATTGACCTGTACGGCAAAAACCGCCTGGCCGCGCTGATAGATCACCTGGCGGGCATCCCCGGCGTGGAATGGATCCGGATACACTACGCCTACCCGGCCGGCTTCCCCTGGGAGCTGCTCGACGTCATGCGCGCCCGCCCGAACGTCTGCAACTACCTCGACATCGCCCTGCAACACTGCACCGACCACATGCTCGGCCTCATGCGCCGGGGAGTAACGGGCGGGCAAACGCGGGAGCTGGTGCGGCGCGTCAGGCAAGAGGTACCGGGAATCGCCCTGCGCACCACCCTCATGACGGGGCATCCCGGCGAAACGGCGGCGGACTTCCGGGAGATGCTTTCCTTCGTGAAAGAGATGAAATTCGAGCGCCTGGGCGTCTTTCCCTACTCGCACGAGGAGGGCACGTACTGCCACGCCCACTACCGGGACGACGTGCCCACGCGCACCAAGCGGGCGCGGGCCGCACGCGTCATGGAGTGCCAGCGACAACTCTCCGCCGCTTTCAACGAGAGGCTGTTGGGACAACGCGTGCGGGTGCTGATCGACCGCCAAGAGGGGGATACCTACGTCGGACGCACGGAGTTTGACTCCCCGGAAGTAGACCCGGAAGTCATCGTCCCCGCCACCCGTCCGCTGGCCATTGGCGCCTTCCACGAACTCACCGTCACCTCCGTTGACGACTACGATATTTATGTTGCATAGCATGGAAATCGTGCCGAGAGGCTCTCCGATTCTTTTTACTTTTGCGAGCCGGTAGGGTTCCGGCACGTACGCGACACCATTTACAGTACGGAACTTTTAATTCATCAACTATAAATAAATCTTCTTATTATGTTAAACACGTTATTCTGGATAGTGCCAGCTTGTGCTATCATCGCGCTAATTTTCGCGCGAATATTCTACAAGAACATGCTCAAAGAGTCCGAGGGAGATGACACCATGAAACGCATCGCCGGCCACGTGCGGTCGGGCGCCATGGCCTACCTGAGGCAACAGTACAAGGTGGTAGGCATCGTCTTCGCGGTACTCTGCCTCCTCTTCGCGTGGATGGCCTACGGCCCTCACCTGCAGAACGAGTGGGTGTGGTGCGCCTTCCTCACGGGAGGAATCTTCTCCGGTTTGGCCGGCTTCATCGGCATGAAAACGGCCACCCACGCCTCCGCCCGCACGGCCAACGCCGCCCGCAGGAGCTTGAACGATGGCCTGAAAGTGGCCTTCCGCTCCGGCGCCGTGATGGGATTGGTGGTGGTGGGGCTGGCGCTCCTCGACATTTCGCTGTGGTGGCTACTGCTCGACCATTTCGTTGAATTGGTATCGGACTCCGAGAAAGCCATCATGATCACCACCACCATGCTCACCTTCGGCATGGGCGCCTCCACGCAAGCCCTCTTTGCCCGCGTGGGCGGGGGCATCTTCACCAAAGCCGCCGACGTGGGCGCTGACCTGGTGGGAAAAGTGGAAGCAGGCATCCCGGAGGACGATCCCCGCAACCCCGCCACCATCGCCGACAACGTGGGCGACAACGTGGGCGACGTCGCCGGCATGGGCGCCGACCTCTACGAATCGTACTGCGGCGCGGTGCTGGCAACGGCCGCCCTGGGCGCCGCCGCTTTCCGCTCGGAAACCATCCAGTTCAACGCCATCCTGGCGCCGATGCTGATTGCCGCCTTCGGGGTAGTACTCTCGTTGCTGGGCATATTCATGGTACGCACCAAGGAGGGCGCCTCCCAGCAAAAACTCCTGCGGGCGTTAGACAAAGGCATCAACACCAGCTCCGTGCTGATCATTGGCGCCAGCTTCCTCGTGATCTACCTGCTGGGGATGAGCTACTGGATCTGCGGATCGATCATCGTCGGGCTGCTGACGGGCATTGTCATCGGCAAGGCCACCGAGTACTACACCTCGCACGGCTACCGCCCGACGCAGGACATCGCCCGAAGTGCGGAAACCGGCCCCGCCACCGTCGTCATCAAGGGCATCGGCACGGGAATGATCTCCACGGCCATCCCGGTCATCGCCATCGTGATAGGCGTGATTCTCTCGTTCCTCTTCGCCTCCGGCTTCAGCTTCGCGGAAGTATCCAAAGGGCTGTACGGCATCGGTATTGCCGCCGTCGGCATGCTCTCCACGCTGGGGATCACCCTGGCGACGGACGCCTATGGCCCCATCGCGGACAACGCCGGGGGAAACGCCGAAATGAGCAAGCTCGGCGCCGAGGTGCGCCAGCGCACGGACGCCCTGGACGCCCTCGGAAACACCACGGCAGCCACCGGCAAGGGATTCGCCATCGGCTCGGCAGCCCTCACCGGTCTTGCCCTCATCGCCTCCTACGTGGAGGAAATCAAAATCGCCCTCACGCGGATGGGCACCGTCGCCCTGGAAATAGGCGAGCGGACGGTCAACACGGTAGACGCCACGCTGACCGACTTCATGCACTACTACGACGTGACGCTGATGAACCCCAAGGTGCTGGCCGGCATGTTCATCGGCTCGATGATGTCCTTCGTCTTCTGCGGCCTGACGATGAACGCCGTGGGACGGGCTGCCCAAAAGATGGTACAGGAAGTGCGCCGGCAGTTCCGCGAGATCAAGGGAATCATGGAAGGAACATCCGAGCCTGACTACGCTCGCTGCGTGGAGATCTCCACGAAAGGCGCCCAAAGCGAGATGATCTTCCCGTCGCTGCTGGCCATCGTGGTACCGGTGATTGTCGGTCTGTTGTTCAACGTCTCCGGGGTAATCGGACTGCTGGCCGGCGGCCTCGGAACGGGCTTCGTGCTGGCCATCTTCATGGCCAACGCCGGCGGCGCCTGGGACAACGCCAAAAAGTACGTGGAGGAGGGAAACCTCGGCGGCAAAGGCTCCGATGTCCACAAGGCCACGGTGATTGGCGACACGGTGGGCGACCCCTTCAAGGATACCTCCGGCCCCAGCCTCAACATCCTCATCAAGCTGATGAGCATGGTGGCCATCGTCACGGCGGGCGTCACCTGCGCGCACCACTTGCTACCATGATTTATTACTAAACAAGAAAAGCTGCCCCCGACAGGGCAGCTTTTTTTATTACACTCGACGAAGGATGCGCCACGCGTTACATTCGATGCGCCGGCTTCAATCCACCTCCCCGGAAAACCCCTCCTCCCCGCCCCCTCCCTCGTCCTCCGGAAAATCCTCCCCCGTCACCCCCTTCAGCGCCCGGTAAATCGTATCGAAATCAAACCCCCGGCCAAGCGCGAACCGGATCAACTTCGCCCTTCTCCGCCTCGGATCGCGCTCCTTCACCCCCGCGGCCTTCCGTTGCAGCAGCAGCAAACACGCGGCAAAAACATCATCATCACCCACTGTGGCCAGCGCCCTCGCCAGCAACTCCCCGTCGATCCCCTTCCGCCGCAACCCCTGCTCTATCCGCCCTCGTCCCCAGCGCCTGAAGCGGAACATATCCCGCGCGTAAGCCATCGCGAACCGCTCGTCATCCACGAAACCGCGCTCGCGCAGGTAAGCCACGCCCTTCGCCACCTCCTCCCCCGTCAGCCCCTGCCGCCGCAGCCACGCCGTCACCTCGAAACACGACAACTCCCGCCGGGCGCACCGCGCGGCAATCAACCGTAAAGCCCGATCAGCCTCCATCATGCCAAAAAAATAACCATATATTAAAACAAACTCACCTCGAACACCTCACCATGCGATCCTTCCCGAAAAGATCCCTCCGCACCTCCGCGTCGCCATACCCCATCCCCTCCAGCAACCCGGCAACCTCCCCCGCCAGCGCCTCGTACACCACGAAACACAACTCCCCCCCCTTCGCCAGGTACTGCCGGCCAAACTCGCCAATCACCCGGTAAAACAACAGCGCGTCATCATCCGGCACGAACAGCGCCCGGTGCGGCTCGTGCAGCGCCACCCGGTCATGCATCGTCGCCCGCTCGGACACCCGCACGTACGGCGGGTTACTCACGATCAAATCATACACCGGCCACTCCCACCGCCGGAACAGCGTGAAATCCCGCGTCATAAACGACACCCTCGCCCCGTTCGTCCTCGCGTTCACGCGTGCCGCGCGCGTCGCCCCTGCCGCCACGTCCACCCCCTCCCACGTCATCCCCGGCACCCGCGTCGCCAGCGCCACGGCAACACACCCGCACCCCGTCCCCACGTCCAGCCCCCGCTGCCCCGTCCTCGACCCCTTGGAACCCGCCACCCACTCCACCAGCTCCTCCGTCTCCGGCCTGGGAATCAGCGTATCCTTGTTCAATTTGAAAACAAGCCCCGCGAAAACCGCCTCCCCCAGCACGTACTGGATCGGCTCTCCGCGCCTCAAAGCGGCCACCACCGCCACAAATTTATTCACCCCCGCCACCGGCAAAGCCTCGTGTTTTCTCAGATGAATGTCTATCTTCGCGAAACGGAAAAACTTCTCGAAGACCACCGCGCACAAAAACCGCGTCTCGTCCTCGTCATAGATCCCGCTCAACTCCGCCAGCGCGTACGCCTGCAACCGACTAATCGTATTCATGACGCAAAGATAACAACATGGACTGGAAAACCGCAGCCCTCTACGGCATTCTCCTCCTCTACGTGACCACCGTCACGGGGATCACCTTCAAGATCATACTCGAAAACAGGAACCCCGTGCGCACCCTCGCCTGGATGCTCGTCCTCATCCTCCTACCCCTCGCCGGCGTCGTCCTCTACATCCTCTTCGGCACCAACTACAGGAAAGTAAAAATGTTCTCCATGAAAGGCCTTGGCGACTTCAAGTGGCTCCAATACATGAGCGAAGACCAAAAACAACGCATCAAAAAAACCGAATACCTCAAACGCCAGGACATGGAAGCCACCCGACGCCTCATGACCCTCCTCCTCAACAACAGCAAAGCCCTCCTCTCCCGCCACAACTCCATCGACATCCTCAACAACGGCGAAGAAACCTTCCGCGCCATCTTCCGCGCCATCGCCGCCGCCAAAAAATTCATACACCTCGAATACTACATCATCGAACAAGGCGAACTCGGCGACCGCCTCCGCGAACTCCTCGCCGCCAAGGCCGCCGAAGGCGTCGAGGTACGCCTCATCTACGACGACGTCGGCTGCTGGCGCCTCCCCAAGCGCTACATCACCCACCTCCGTCGCGCCGGCGTCCAGGTATACCCCTTCCTCCCCGTCAAATTCCCCCTCTTCACCGGCAAGGTCAACTACCGCAACCACCGCAAAATCGTCGTCATCGACGGCCACACCGGCTTCCTCGGCGGCCTCAACTTCGCCGACCGCTACCTCCGCGGCCTCCCCGGCATCGGGATATGGCGCGACACCCACCTCAGGATCAAGGGCGAGGCCGTCGACTCCCTCCACATCGTCTTCCTCACCGATTGGTACTTCGTCCGCCAGGAACTCCTCCTCGACAAAGAAGAATACCTCCCCCACCTCCGCGCCGACGGCAACGTCCTCGTCCAGGCCGTCGCCTCCGGGCCGGACAGCGACTGGACATCCATCCAGCAAGCCTACTTCACCCTCATCAACATGGCCACCAAATACGTCTTCATCTCCACCCCCTACTTCATGCCCGGCGAAACCACCATCAACTGCATGAAAACCGCCGCCATGAGCGGTGTCGACGTCCGCCTCATGATCCCCTTCAAATCCGACTCCCCCCTCACCTACTGGTGCACTCGCTCCTACATCGAGGAACTGCTCACCGCCGGCGTCCGCGTCTTTCACTACAAAAAGGGCTTCAACCACAGCAAGGTCATCGTCACCGACGGCCTCATCTCCAGCGTCGGCACGGCCAACATGGATCTCCGCAGCTTCGAGCAGAACTTTGAACTAAACCTCATCATTTACGACCGACCGGTAAGCAAGAAACTCGCCACCAACTTCCTCGAAGATCTCGAGGAAAGCGAGGAAATCAACCTTCACCGCTGGAAATTCCGCGCCCGCCGCGAAAAAATCAAGGAATCCATCGCCCGCCTCTTCGCCCCGCTGCTGTAAGGCCCCGCCCACCCGTTGTCGTGATCCTCCTCGCCTCGCCGCGAGGGGACAAAATCGGGAGGCATCCCATTGGAATGCCCCCCTTGGCGCGCGTCGTCTAACTAAATCATCCCCGGACGACGCTGCCATTGTTGCCGACCGGCGGGTATTACTCCTGCCCCGGCCTGATATCCCGTATCATTAACGGCATGGTAAACATCACCTCGCCGCTATACACCGGATCGTCGTCCAGGTGCCGCAGGAAGGCGGCGCGGAGCACGAACTGCTTGCCGCGCGACCCTTCAGGCATCCGGATCCGGGTGTGAAGCTGGGAACTCATCGCCACGAGCACCTCCTTCCCGTCCGTGTCCTCGATGACCACCTTCACGCTCCTCGCGCCCTTCGGCCAGCCCTTGGCCACCGGCCCGGCATTCTCGTGGGCGGCCTTGTCAACCACCAGGTTTATGCTTGAATAATCAATCACTTCCACCTTGGCCTCGGCCTGCACCTTGTTGGGTTTCGAGCGCGCGTGGGCGCCGCCGCTCTCGCCCGCGAGCATGAAGCCGAGGGCGTGCACGTCGCGGAGGGTAATGTCCCCCACGGCGTAGGCCCCGTAAGCGACATTCTTCACCGTGCCCAGCGAAAAGTTGACCAGCTCGGCGGTCAGCCCGCGGCGGGCGGCGCGATCGAGGGATCCGGCGTTCCTACCCTGGCATATCTCCACGATCTTCACGAGTTCGGGCACCTTCTCGTCCAGCACGGACATGACAGGTTCGGGGATCTTCCACGCGGGCTGCATCGATTTCATGGTATTGTACATGTTCACGATATTCGTGTAGCGCGCGTCCTGCTTACCACGCCAATTCTTGGCAACGCGACGCAATTCCTCGTAAAGAGCCTCGTTTTCCATGCTCCCGATGGTGCAGATGGTCACGATTCTTCCCTTCCCGGCAATACTGCTCACCTCTATTTCCAAACAGGAGATGACTTTGTACATTCTTGTCAGGTTATTGCACATTCTTGCCAGGTTGATGAACAAGTTATGCGGGGCGATTAGATTTTTACTAATTGTTTTCATGATTATTATAGTTAAATTTATTAAAACAGCATGGTGTTCACGTAAAACGCTGACGCTATTTATATAGCAATACATGTTGTTATTATTTTTACGCATTCGGATGTGATTTTCACGTGTGTAAAAACTTTTTTCACGTGTGTAAAAACTTTATTTATAGCTGCATTTTTGAGTATAACGAGTGTAAAAAATATCGTGACAAGTGTGGAAATGATTATAACTGGGGTAGAAAAGATTATAACATATGTAAAAATAGTTGTAACGACAGTGGAAAAGATTGTTGCATTAGCAACGGTGAACATTACCGGCGTTGACATAGCGTCTGCTTGTGTATCTATATAAAAGATAGGTGTATTCGTGTATCGCGCGTGTGTATTCACTTTATCTCGTTTTAGTTTCGTTTTATGATCTGACGTGTCTGTTAGAAATAGATTTGTGTTTGTAGAAATCAGATATGCGATACTATAAATTTTTTCAATTTATCGCGATCTTTCTCGCAAAAATAAACGCGTCCCTCCTGCGGTCTGCCCGCAAAGAGGTACTCGTGGGATAAACGCATATACCGGGAAGCGGCAGAAGGAGGATTGTCCTGGCAGAAGGAGTGGCGGGTCTGGCAGGAGGAGGGTTACGGGAATTTATAGAGACGTGGCACGCCACGTCTCAAGTTACGGGAATCAGTAGAGACGCAGCTTGTCACATCTCCCAACAAGGTTTTCCGGGAAGCGAGACGTAGCACGCTACCTCTCTACACAAAGAGGCGGGCACCCGCGAGGGGCGCCCCCACGTTTACCGGTGTTCTCTTTCATTGGCACGGGCTACAAGCCCACGCGGGAAAGGGTGCACCCGTGAGGGCGAATAATTATTCGCCCCTACAACAACACTGGGAAACATGCCGGGGGAACACGCCGTTTGGGCGAATAATTATTCGCCCAAACGACAACGGGAGAACAATCCCGGTTGCCCCTTGTCCTGGCACGTCCCACTGTAGAGACGTAGCATGCTATGTCTCCCGCCAAGGTTCTTTTTATTGTAGAGACGTGACGTGGCGTGCCACGTCTTAAGTTACTGTAATTCAGTAGAGACGCAGCGTGCCACGTCTCCCAACAAGGTTTTCCGGGACGTGAGACGTAGCACGCTACGTCTCTACACAAAGTGGAGGGCGCCCACGAGGGGCGCCCGTACGGGTTTACCGGTGTTTTCTTTCGCTGGCGCG
>JAIRXZ010000015.1 GCA_031267995.1 Odoribacteraceae bacterium
GCCGCGGTTTCCGGGAACAAAACCCCGGTCGGGGTTTTTCTCCCGCGTCCGCGCGGAAAGTTTCATCGCGGGTGATAAGCGTGCCGCGAGAGGCGGTAAACGCGCCGGTGGCGCCCTTGCCACCAACGGGGGTGGCAGTGTTTTTTTCGCCGGTGTGCTTTTCATGTTCGTCAGTTATTAAAGGTGATGAGAGGGAGGCACGCGGCCATTGACCGGCGCGGACGATCATCACGCCCCCGGTGGCTGCCGCACCACCGTTGTAGCGTTCCTCCCGTCTCCCCGCGATCATCACCGTATGTCCCTCTCGTTTGATCATTGTCTTTTTATTTTTGTTTTAGCTCTTTTTGCATATACTCCAAAGTCGGGTGTTGTAGTAAATTGTATTTTCCCAGCCGTCTAAGAAATATTTGGTCTGTATTCTCGTGCTGTATCTGTTTTATAGAGTAGTCATCCTTATCAATCACGCTTACACATTACATACGCCGAAAAGCTGGCGCTGGGGATCTTACCACTCCCATAATTAGTACTAATAGCATTGAACCTTGTTCCAAGGAAATCATAGCGGTGACCATATAGAGAACTAGGATTACTGGCACTGTAATACAGTATTATATAGGTACCGTTTGGTATAAGTGATCCATTTAACCAGTATGCCACATTATAAACGCTAAAATCTACGTCAACGTGGTATCCGGCGGGGCACCTCCCTCTTCCTTGGACATCTGCTAAACTCAGCCATTCCGAGTATGGACCATCCAAATAGTAAAGAGGGGATTCGGCCTGGGTGATGGTATAAAGTATTTGACCTGTCACCCCGTTAGTGATGTCGATACTGCGTGCAGTGCCCGAGTTGGCGGCTACCGAGATTGTTGCTGTTGATCCGGAGGTTGTCGTGCTCCCCACGATCGTGCTGGTACCGTGAATCTTGAAGACGATGGAACAGGTAGGGGCGGTTTTCGTCACGGTCAATGTCACGGACGTGACGCCGAAACCGATGTCGCCCGGGTTGTTCACGGAGAGAGTGTAGGCGGGGCGGTTGAAGGTGAAGACCACGGGGGTGGATGCGGTGATGTCTGTCTGCGCGTTGTACCCGGCCTGCACGGTGACAGTACTCGCGCTCCACGAGGCAACCGCGTCCCAGGCCAGGACGGGGACGGTTACCGTGACCTGGTCGTTCGTCTTGGGAGCGGTCAGGACGGCCGAGTTTATTTTGGTACCACTGTCGCCCAGTCGTCCCCACCAGCGGATGTTCGTGTTCGCGGTGAGCGTCACGGTGCTCGCGGCGGTACCGATATCGGTTCCCGTCACGGGGTCGGAACTGACACTGAAACTCGCCGGGATGACGCGGCTGAAACTGATGGCTTCCGAGTCGTCGGTGACCCCCGCGGGGGTTACCGTTTGGAAGGTGACGGAGGTTGATTTCGATCCGGCCAAGTCGGTGCTCGATGACGCCGGGGAGAAGGTGACGCTGCCGGCGACAGGCACGGTGGGCGTGGCGGCGGTGGTTTGATCCTGGTCGGGAGTGACGCTCTCGCTGCCGATCACGCTGGCGTAGTTGGCGTCCGTGGTGAATTTCCAGTTGGCGTTGGTTTGGAAGGTGACGGTTTTCGCCAGGCCAAAGTCGTAGGGGTAGTCCGTCGGGTCGTCGATGTCGATGAAGGGGATGGCGCCTTCTCGTTGCACGATCTTGAAAGTCGGGAGGATGGCCGGGATCGGGTAGAACTCGGGATCGCTCGAGGTGACGTCGATTTCGACCTCGCGGGGGGTGAACGAATCCATGTTGGAGGTCAACGAGAAGTTGTACGTGAAGGCGGTGCTGACCGGGTGGTAGCCCGATTCGTCCTCTAATTCGAGGAAGGTTTCGTCCGGGTTCTCGGCGAGTTGCCAGGGGGCTTCCGATTTAACGGTGAAGGTGTAGTCGCCCGCGGCGGCCGGGTAGGGGTTCGCGAGCGTCGGCTCGAAGAGCATCTCCCGCGCGAGTTGGCGCACGTTGACGGCGCGGCTGACGCTACCGTTAGTCCCGTCCAGCGTGACCATCACGGAGCCAACGAGGGGGTAACCCGTGTTGTTGACGCCCGGCCAGATGCCGAGGACGTTCCCGGAGAGGAAGGTGGAGGCGTCACCGGGGAGGCGCGGATCCCAGCCGCTCTCCCACGTCAGGCTGCCCGTGGCGTTGAAGGCGAACGTGGTGCCGCCAAGCGGGAGGAGCAGGACGTTCTTCGCCATTGCCGGCGTTTTGTAGAAGGTCAGTTCTTCGGGCATGATTTCCAGCGAGAGTTCCGGCTCGCCGAGCTGCTTCACGATGATCTTCTTGCGGAGGTTGCCGGCGACGATGTAGAAAAAGTCCTCTCGCTCGTCACCGGCGCCGATGGAGGATGCCGTCAGCGTTAACTTGGCGGTGACGCCGGGGGCGCCCTCGGCGGGATTAGGGTCGGTGATGGTTAGCCAGGTGGGGCGGTCGGTGACTTTCCAGCCGGTGGGGAAGTCGGTTTTCACGCTCATGTTTTTGGCGTAGCCCTCCATGTAAAAGGTGATCTCGCTCTTGTCGACGGCCAGGTGGTACTGGTCGTTGAAGGTGATGTCGTCGAGGCCGCCGCTGTTCCATTCCGTGATCTGGACGGTGATGTTCGACGGCTCGTGGTCGTAGGCGTCACCGGGAGTAGGCCAGCCGTGGGCGCTGACCCCGATGATCGTCACGGCGTAGTGGTGGTTGCGCAGGAGGGGGAGGTAGGTGTAGGTGCCGTTGCTCTCCTTCTTGGAAAACTCCACGCGGTAGTAGGTGGGGGTAGTTTTATCCTTGTAGTAACCACCGATGACGAGGCACGTGTTTTCCTGCCAACCTGCGGTGGGGTGTGCCACGCCGGCTTCTGCCTCGAAGGTGTAGACAGGTGACGATGTGGCGGTGACCTCGTCGCTCGGGGCGGCGTCAAGCAGGTAATCGATGTACACGCCCGCGGCGACTTTCGCGCTGGCGGGGACGTTCGGGCCGTAGGCCTTGATACCGTCCGTCCGGTCGTCCCACTGGTCGGGGTCGTAGCCATGATAATTGGGCGCGGATGTCTTGACGGCGGGGGCGACAGTTCCCTCGCTGCTATAATTATAGAGGCGGACGCTCTCGAGCCAGAAGTCGGTGACATCGTCCGTGTCCACGGCGACGTCTATCTTGGCGATCATCCGCGTCAGGTCGATGTTCGCCGAGCTGCCGGAACCGACCGTGAAGCTGTTTTTGTAGCCCCACATCGGGACGCGTTCGGCCGTGTACTTGCCCGTGGCGGTCTGCGTGATGTCGGCGAGGACGTCCTCCCGCGAGACGAGGGGAGGCGGGGCGGTAAAGAGGGTTGCCGGGGGATAGGCGGCGGGGATCATCGCGCGGGCGTTTGCCAGCACCACTATATTATAGGTACCATCGGGCAACTTGACGGTAAATTCATTGGAGGAGTTCGGCTTGGTGCCGATGGCGCGGTAGACGAGGTTGTTGTCCGTGGAGAGGTCGAAAAGGAGCACGTCGACGGCGTCGATCTCCGTCTCGCTCATCGCCCGGGACGGCGGCGGGCCAGGGATGGTAAACGATAGGGTGACGAGGTGCTCGCCGTCGCCAACGGTAACGGGATCGCCCTCGCGAACGTTCGTCACGCAGGACGAGGTGAAGGCCAGGATCGCGACCAACGAAAACAGGTGCCTTATACTTAAGGTGTGTTTGGGGTTCGCGCATGAAAAAAGGCGGGCTACTATATAAGGTATGGTCGCTCGCCCGCGGCGGGAACGTTGCCCGTCACACCGGCTTTCCGGTAATCTTGTATTTTCTTGCTGTCTCCCCGCGTGATAACAGGGGGTAGTTTCTTTCGTGTTCACTTGTTTCATTAATGTGTTATTGTTTCATTTTTTATCCCGCCACAAATTTCTTTCAACGGGGCAAATATAACTCTCTCGCAAATCAAAAACAAGAGTTAACAGGGGAAAAATGAAAAAAGGGCGGAAAAAAGTTTCAAAAGCAGGAATTGCGGGGCTGAACAGTGGCATAAAGAGGGTCATTTCGCGAAGCGAAATCGGTTTTTTCTCGCTCATTTAGTGATGTATTTTTCGCGGTCGGTAATGTTTTGTAACACATGGATTGTGAAATTCGCGTATATAAGCTACTTTTGCCTGGCAAAAGCGAATAATATGGAGAGTTTATATGCCTTGCATAACGCGTTGATGAGAGAGCGAACCCCTGCCATCCGCAGGGGGCTGATGGACGCGGTAGACCCGCAACACCCCCTGATAGTGATCAGGGGCAGTCGCGGCGTGGGCAAAACCCGCTTCCTGCTGGATTTTTACGAGGAACATTACGCGGATGATGCCGACGTGTTGTACGTGAACGTGAATAATATCTTCCTGGCCAGCGAGGGTTTGTTTAGCTTTATCGAACGGTTTTACAAGCTGGGAGGGAAGGCGCTGCTGCTGGATCAGGCGCACGAGTATCCCGAATGGGACGAGGAGATGAGGGCGGCGAGGGATCATTTCCCGTCGCTGTCGTTCGTGCTGGCGGTGTCGTCGCTGGTGCGGGTGGAGCGGAGTCCCTACCTGCACGGGATAGCGAAGGTTTATGACTTGTACGGCTTGTCGTTCCGCGAGTTCGTGGAGCTGGAGAGCGGGGAGGAGTTCGCGCCGCTGACGTTCCGGGATATCCTGGATTCGCACGAGGATATCGCGCGGGAGGTGACCGGCAAGGTGCGCCCGCTGGCGTACATGGGCAATTACCTGACGCGTGGGTATTACCCGGCGTGCCTCGGCACGAAGTTTCACGCCAATTACTTGCTGGAGCATATCAGCCGGACGATGGATTTTGACGTCCCGTTTCTCCATCACGTGGATCTGAAGTTCCTGTGGAAGTGGAAGGCGCTGCTGTACATGGTGGCCACGGAACAAAATCACCGGGCGAATGTCAGCAAGTATAGCCACCACGTGGGCATCTCGCGGGCAATGGTGCTGAATTGCCTGTGCTACCTGAATGACGCGCGGTTGCTGACGCTGCTGTTCGACAAGGAACAGGAGGATGACGACGAGCCGAGACCAAGCCGCGTGTACGTGCACAATCCCAACGTGCTGCTGGCAATATGCCCGAAGAGGGCGGACGTGTCGGCAACGAGGAAGAGTTTCTTCCTCAGCCAGGTGATGAGCACGTGCAGCGTGGGGGTTTCGGAGAACGATAATTTTCTCGTGGACGGGGTTCACGAGGTGTCCGTGCGCGTGGAGGGAGAGAGGCTGTATTCCAAGGATACGTCGATACGGCTGATGGACATGCTGGAACGCGGGAAAGGACGTACCATTCCCCTGTGGCTTACCGGATTTTTGTATTAGAATAAGAATGATTGATTGTTAATGTTTAAGAAAATGGCAAAAGAGAAAAAATTTATCACGTGCGATGGAAATGCGGCGGCGGCACACGTCGCGTACATGTTCAGCGAAGTGTCCTGCATCTACCCGATCACCCCCTCCTCCCCGATGGCGGAGTACGTGGACGAGTGGGCGGTGCAAGGAAGAAAAAATATGTTCGGCGAAACGGTGCGACTGGTGGAAATGCAGTCCGAGGCCGGTGCCGCCGGCGCCGTGCACGGGGCGCTGCAGGCGGGAGCGCTGACGACAACGTACACGGCCTCGCAAGGCCTGTTGCTGATGATTCCCAACATGTACAAGATCGCCGGGGAGTTGCTGCCCTGCGTGTTTCACGTGAGCGCGCGTGCTTTGGCGGCACACGCGCTTTCCATTTTTGGCGATCACGCGGACGTCTACTCGGCGCGCCAGGCCGGGTTCGCGATGCTGGCCAGCGGATCCGTGCAAGAGGTGATGGATCTGTCGGCGGTGGCGCACCTCACGGCCATCAAGTCGCGCGTCCCCTTCCTGAACTTCTTCGACGGCTTCCGCACGTCGCACGAGGTGCAGAAAATCGACGCCATCGACGTGGAGGAGCTGCGCGGCTTGGTGGACATGGACGCCCTCCAGGCCTTCCGCGACCGGGCGCAAAACTCCGAAACCCCTGCCACCAGGGGAACGGCGCAAAACCCCGACGTCTATTTCCAGGGACGCGAGGCGGCCAACAAGTTCTACGACGCGGTGCCGGACATCGTCGCCGGGTACATGCAAGAGATCTCCCGCATCACCGGCCGCGCCTACCGCCCGTTTGACTATTACGGGGCGCCGGATGCCGAAAACATCCTGGTGGCCATGGGTTCCGTGACCGAAACCATCCGCGAGGTGATCGACTACAAGATAGCCCGGGGCGAGAAAGTCGGCCTCATCGCCGTCCACCTCTACCGCCCCTTCTCCGCCGCCCACTTCATGACCGCCGTGCCGACCACCGTGAAACGCGTCGCCGTGCTCGACAGGACAAAAGAACCGGGCGCGAACGGCGACCCCCTCTACCTCGACGTCCGCGACCTGTTCTACGGCAAGGCAAACGCCCCGTTGATCGTTGGCGGTCGCTACGGCTTGGGATCCAAGGACGTCACGCCGGCGCAAATCATCTCCGTCTACGAAAACCTCTCCGCCACCGCGCCCAAAAACGGCTTCACCGTCGGCATCTCGGACGACGTCACCTTCCACTCCCTCCCCCTCACCCCGGAAGTAAAAGTCACCTCCGAAGCCACCTACGAGGCCAAATTCTACGGCCTCGGATCCGACGGCACCGTCGGCGCCAACAAAAACTCCATCAAAATCATCGGCGGGGCAACCGACAAATACTGCCAGGCCTACTTCTCGTACGACTCCAAAAAATCGGGCGGCTTCACCGCCTCGCACCTCCGCTTCGGCGACGAACCGATACGCTCCACCTACCTGGTCACAACGCCCGACTTCGTCGCCTGCCACGTGCCGGCATACGTCCACATGTACGACGTGCTCAAGGGATTGAAAAAAGGTGGATCCTTCCTCCTCAACTCCCCGTGGGACGCCGCCGAAATCGAAAACCACCTCCCCAACACCATGAAACACTACCTCGCCGAAAACCAAATCAACTTCTACATCATCAACGGCACCAAACTCGGACAACAACTCGGCCTCGGCAACCGCACCAACACCATCATGCAATCCGCCTTCTTCAAAATCACCAACGTCATCCCCAACGACCTCGCCGTGAAAGAAATGAAAAAGGCCATCGACAAATCCTACGGCTCCAAGGGCGAAACCATACTCAAGAAAAACTACGCCGCCGTCGACGCCGGTGGCGACCCGGCCAACGTCGTCAAAGTGCAAATCCCCGCCGCCTGGGCAACCCTCCCGGCAGAAACCGCCGCGGGCAACAACCAGCGACCGGAATTTATC
>JAIRXZ010000045.1 GCA_031267995.1 Odoribacteraceae bacterium
TGCGGGGGGAGCTGGCGATGGAGCCGGCACGGTTCGAGGCGCCGGTGGTGGAGGGGTCGCGAGGGGTGGACGCGCTGGATTTCAAGGACGTGAAGGGGCAGGAGAACGTGAAGCGGGCGATGGAGGTGGCGGCGGCCGGGGGGCATAATATGATCATGATCGGGGCGCCGGGGTCGGGGAAGACGATGCTGGCGAGGCGTTTACCGACGATTTTGCCGCCGATGACGGCGGACGAGTCGCTGGAGACGACGAAGATTCATTCGGTGGCGGGGAAGATTCATCACGAGGCGTCGCTGGTGGTGTGTCGTCCTTTTCGTTCGCCGCATCACACGGTTTCGGACGTGGCGCTGATTGGCGGGGGGACGTGGCCGCAGCCGGGGGAGGTGTCGCTGGCGCATAACGGGGTGTTGTTTTTGGACGAGTTGCCGGAGTTCAAGCGGTCGGTGCTGGAGGTGTTGAGGCAGCCGCTGGAGGATCGGGTGATTTGTATTAGCAGGGCGCGGTCGTCGGTGGAGTTCCCGGCGAATATTATGTTGATCGCTTCGATGAATCCTTGTCCTTGTGGTTTTTATAATCACCCGTCGAAGGAGTGTTCTTGCGCTCCGGGGGCGGTGCACAAGTATTTGTCGAGGATTTCGGGGCCGCTGCTGGATAGGATTGATATTCATATCGAGGTGGTTCCGGTGGAGATCGAGAAGATTTCGGGTTTGCAGGAGGGGGAGTGTAGCGCGGTGGTGCAGGAGCGGGTGGTGAGGGCGAGGGGGTTGCAGACGAGGCGTTTCGAGGGTTTTCCGGGGGTGTATTGTAACGCGCAGATGACGCCGGCGTTGTTGAAGCGGTTTTGCGTGCTGGACGAGGATTGTACGCGGTTGTTGAGGGTGGCGATGCAGCGGTTCGGGTTGTCGGCGAGGGCTTATGATCGGATTATCAAGTTGTCGCGGACGATTGCTGATTTGCAGGGGGAGGAGCGGCTGGGGCAACGGCATATCGCGGAGGCGATCCAGTACCGGAGCCTGGACAGGGAGGGGTGGGGAGGGTAGTGTTTATAGGGGTTGTTCGGCGCAGGCGATGAGGGTGTGGATGATTTTGATGTGGATTTCCTGGACGCGGTCGGAGTAGCCGTCCCACGGTACGCGGATGTTGAGGTGGCAGGCGTCGGCCATTTTTCCCCCGGTTTTCCCGGTGAGGCCGATGGTGGTCATTTGTTTTTCGCGGGCGACGCGGATGGCTTCGAGGATGTTGGGGGAGTTTCCGGAGGTGCTGATGGCGAGGAGTATGTCGCCTGGTTGGCCGTGTGATTGGATGTAGCGGGAGAATACGTGGTCGAATCCGTAGTCGTTGGCGACGCAGGTGATGTGGGCGGGGTCGGAGATGGCGATGGCGGGGAGGCCGGGGCGGTCGTTTCTGAATCGTCCGGTGAGTTCTTCGGCGAAGTGCATGGCGTCGCACATGGATCCGCCGTTGCCGCAGCTGATGGCTTTGTGGCCGTGGCGGAGGGCGGTGGCGAGGTGTTGGCCGGCGAGGGCGATGGCGTCGATGGTGGTTTGGTCGGCGAGGAAGGCGTCGAGGGCGACGCGGGTTTGTTCGAGGTTTTGCTGGACGATTTGTTTCATGGTTTTTGTTTTTTTGGTGGGGTGTCGGGGGTTTGCCATTCGACGATGGTGCTGCCGCTGTCGAGGTGTTGCATTTCGGGGGGTATGATGGCGCGCAGTTCTTCGCGGAGGAGGGCGATGAGTTTGTGTTTGGTGTGGTGGCGGGAGTAGATGATGCTGGTTTCGCGGGTGGGGTTGTAGGTGTTGAAGGGGCGGAGCTGGTTTTGTTTTTCGGGGGGTAGTTCGCGGGCGGCGAGCTGGGGGATGATGGTGAATCCTCCTTCGGCGTCGACGATTTTGAGGAGTGTGTGTATGGAGTTTCCCTCGAAGGTGAAGGGGCGGGCGCGGGTGGCGGCTGGGGTTGTTTGGCAGAGGTTGAGTGTTTGGTCGCGGAAGCAGTGGCCTTCGCCGAGTATCCACATGTCGGCGGGGTCGAGGTGGGTGGGGTCGATGTTTTTTTGCCGCAGGAGTTGGTGGTCGGGGTGGGCGTAGAGGAGGAGGTTTTCGTAGAGGATGGGGATGGTGATGATTTTTTCGTCGCGGTAGGGGGTGACGAATATGGCGGCGTCGAGGGTGTCGCGCTTGAGGCGGGTGATGATTTCGGCTGACGGGAGTTCTTCGATTTCGAGGCGTACTTTCGGGTGCTGGCGGGTGTAGCGGCTGATGAAGGCGGGGAGGAGGTAGGGGGCGAGGGTGGGGATGATGCCGAGGCGAAGGGTGCCGTTGATTTCTTGTTTGTCTTCGTTGATGATTTCCTGGAGGCGCCGCGTGGAGGCGAGGACGAGGCGGGCTTGTTCGATGAGGCGGGCGCCGAGGTCGGTGGGGATGACGGGCTGGTAGCTTCTGTCGAAGATGGTGACGCCGAGGTCGTCTTCGAGTTTTTTTATTTGCATGCTCAGGGTGGGCTGGGTGACGCAGCAGTGGTCGGCGGCGGTGGAGAAGTTGCGGTGGTCGTCGACGGCGACGATGTAGGCGAGTTGGGTGATGGTGATGGGGGTCATGGCTGTTTATTCAAACATGTCTTTCATTTTGGCGAGGAATGTTTTTTTGTCGGCGGGGGAGGGGTGGAATGTTTCGGTGTCGCGCATCCGCTCGACGAGGTTGTTGTCTTCTTTGGAGAGTGTTTTTGGTACCCAGACGTTTACCCTGGCGAGGAGGTCGCCGCGGCCGTATCCGTTGACGTCCGGGAGGCCTTTGCCGCGGAGGCGGAGGATTTTTCCGGGTTGCGTGCCGGGGTCGATTTTTACTTTTACTTTTCCGTCGACGGTGGGTATTTCGACGGTTTCGCCGAGGACTACTTCGGGGTAGCCGACGAAGATGTTGTAGAGGAGGTCGTTTCCGTCGCGGAGGAGTTCGGGGTGTTCTTCTTCTTCGATGACGATGATGAGGTCGCCGTTTATTCCCCCGCGCCGGGCTGCGTTTCCCTTGCCGGACATGGATAGTTGCATGCCGTCGGCTACACCGGCGGGGATGTTGAGGGTGATGACTTCTTCGGATGTCGTGACGCCTTCGCCGGAGCAGTGTGGGCATTTGGCGTTGATGGTGCGCCCCTCGCCCTGGCAGGTGGGGCAGGTGGAGGTGGTTTGCATGGCGCCAAGGATGGTGTTTTGCACGCGGGTGACTTGGCCGGTGCCGCCGCAGGTGCTGCAGTTGGTGTAGGAGGTGCCTTCTTTGGCGCCGGTGCCTTTGCAGTGTTCGCAGGCGATTTGTTTTTTGACTTTGATGCGTTTTTCCACGCCGGCGGATACTTCTTTGAGGTCTACTTTTACTTTTACCCGCATGTTGGTGCCGCGGTTGACGCGACGGGCGCCTCGCGTGCCGCTACCGCCACTTCCGCCGAAGCCGCCAAAGCCTCCGAAGCCCCCGAAGATGTCGCCGAAGTGGGAGAAGATGTCTTCCATGCTCATGCCGCCGGGGCCTCCGGAGGCGCTACCGGTGCCGGCGTGGCCGAATTGGTCGTAGCGACGGCGTTTTTCTTCGTTGCTTAACACGTCGTATGCTTCTGCCGCTTCTTTGAAGTGTTCTTCCGCTTCTTTGTTGCCGGGGTTTTTGTCCGGGTGGTATTGCAGGGCTAATTTCCTGTAGGCTTTTTTGATTTCGGTGGCGTCCGCGTTTTTCGCGACGCCGAGTACTTCGTAATAGTCTTTTTTTTGCATCTTATCTTTTTTCCATTTTCCGGGTTGTTTGCCGGCCTGTCAATTTTATTTTCCAGAGATTTTCCGGGACGATTCCCGGCGCGTCAACGCTATTTTCCCACGACGACTTTGGCGAAACGAATGACTTTTTCGTTTAACATGTAGCCCCGCTCGATGGTGTCGATTACTTTTCCTTTTTGGTCGGGCGTGGGGGCGGGGGTGATTGTCATGGCTTCGTGCTGATCGGTGTTGAATTCGGCGTCGAGCGTGTTTATTTCTTTTACCCCGTTGCGCGCCAAAAATTCTTTGAAGTTGGAGTAGATGAGGGTTACTCCTTCTTTTATGGCGGTTACGTCGGTGGCGTTTTCCATGCTCGACAGGGCGCGCTCAAAGTTGTCTACTACCGGCAGTATGCCTACCAGCAGCTGCTCGCCTGCCGTCCGTAGCAATTCGGAACGCTCTTTTAGCGTGCGTTTGCGGTAATTGTCGAATTCGGCGGAGAGACGCAGGTATTTGTCGTTCATCTCCAGGAGTTTTTCGCCCATCTCCTCCAGCTGTTTGTCTTCTCGCTTTCCCCAGCGCTTTTTTTTGGCGTCGACGGGTTCGCGTTGCGGTTCTTCTTCTTCCGGCGCGCGGGTGGCGTCGGGAGTTTCCGGCGTGACTTCCTCCTCGGGGAGGATCTCTTCGTTTTATTCTCTCATATCTCGTGTGTTTTGGTTATTAATGATTTTTCGATAGGGAATGAGCGCCTGCCGTGCAAATTCCCTGCCAACGGCCGGGTGTGCCACATTGTCCCACTTCCCGGCGGCCGGCCTGCCAAAAGTGCCGTGATGACGTCATAACAAGCCCTCATCGGCGAAACTGTAGTAGCCGGACGCGCAGATGATGAGGTGATCCAGCAATTTCATGTCCAGCGTTCTGGCTCCTTCGCTGATTCGCCGCGTCATGGTGGTGTCCTGTTCGCTGGGGCGGGCGTTGCCGCTGGGGTGATTGTGCGCCACGACCAACAGGCTGGCTTTTTCCTCCAATGCCCTGCTGAAGAGTACGCGGGGGTCGACTACCGTGCCGTCGATGCCCCCGGAGAAGAGGCGCTCGCAGGCTTTCGGTCGGCACGCGTTGTTGAGCATGACTACCCAGAATTCCTCGCGTTCGAGGTCGCCCATCCGGGGGCGCAGGAAGCGGTAAATTTCTTCGCTGGAGGTTAACGGGGGAGGCGATTCGCTGCCAGGGGTTTCCCGCCGCCGAGCCAACTCGAAGGCCGCGATGACGCTTGCTGCCTTGGCCACGCCCACGCCTTTGTAGCGGTTGGTGAAGTCGCGCACGCTCCAGCGAGCCATGATGTTTAGGTCGTTGTCGCAGTCCAGCAGCATGCGCCGCGCCACGTCGAGCGCCGATTCGCCACCGTGACCCGAACGCAGCAGGATCGCCAACAGCTCGTTGGTGGAGAGGGCGGGGAGTCCCTTCGATACCATTTTTTCCCTGGGTCTGTCGTCCTCGGCCCACGAGGACATTGGCACGTTTTGCTTCATGTTGATGGTTTTAAACCGGACGGCGTGATCGCGGCCGGCGGACAAAGGTACGTGATTTTCCCGGATAGTCTAAGGGGGTGCCGTGCCGTGCGTGGGGGAGGGGGAGGATTTTTTTGCCGCATTGCCGCGTGTTTTTCGTTCCGGCACCGCTTTTCCCGTGGGGATGGATTGAATCCCTTTCGTGAGGCCTGTTTCCAGGAAATATTATTATTTTTCTCGCATACCCCCTGAAAAAATAGAGGTCGTTAGTATCACGAATATATTTTTTCTTACATTTGCCACGAATTTCATGGGGTATAACTCAAAAATGAATAATGTTATGTCGAAATTTAGGTTTTTAGCATTGAAAGAACTATCCCGCCGCAAGCCGGTGGAGCTGGGGGTTTCCCCCAGGGGGTCTGTAATCTTTGGCGATGCCGTGTTTTCGCTGGGAAAGATGCGGCAGTATCTTCCCGCGGAGGCGTTTAGGCGTTTGGAGAACGTGATGACCGAGGGGGCGGTTATCGATCGATCGCTGGCCGATCAGGTGGCTTCGGCGATGAAGGCGTGGGCGATGGAACGTGGCGTGACCCATTACACGCACTGGTTTCACCCGCTCAACGGGGCTACTGCCGAGAAGCACGATGCTTTCGTGGATCTGTTGCCCGACGGACGGGTGATCGAAACGTTTGACGGCCGCTTGCTGGTGCAGCAGGAGCCGGACGCCTCCAGTTTCCCGAACGGGGGTATCCGCAATACGTTTGAGGCGCGCGGTTACACGGCGTGGGATCCTGCCTCGCCGGCGTTTATTAACAACCGCACGTTGTGTATTCCTACTGTTTTCGTGGCTTACACGGGGGAGGCTCTCGACTACAAGACACCGCTGTTGAAGGCGTTGGCCGTGCTGGATAAGGCGGCCGTGGATGTGTGTCAGTATTTCGACAAGGATGTGCGGCGCGTGTGGGCTACGTTGGGTTGGGAGCAGGAGTATTTCCTCGTGGATGAGGCGCTTTATAATGCGCGTCCCGATTTGAAGTTGTGCGGGCGCACGTTGATGGGGCACTCCTCGGCCAAGGATCAACAGTTGGAGGATCAGTATTTCGGCGCTATCCCCGCGCGGGTAACGGCGTTCATGGAGGAGTTGGAGCACGAGTGTCACCTGCTGGGGATTCCGATCAAGACGCGGCATAACGAGGTTGCCCCGAACCAGTTCGAGTGCGCTCCCGTGTTCGAGGAGGCTAACCTGGCGGTGGATCATAATCAATTGCTGATGTCGACCATGCGGAGGGTGGCTCGTCGCCACAATTTCAGGGTGCTGTTTCACGAGAAGCCTTATAAAGGTGTGAACGGGTCGGGGAAACACAACAATTGGTCGATGATGACAAACACGGGCGTGAATTTGCTGTCGCCGGGGAAGAACCCGAAGTCGAATATGCAGTTCCTGGTGTTTCTCGTGTCGACGGTCAAGGCCGTGTACGAGCATGCCGATCTGATTAAGGCGAGCATCGTCTCTCAGGGAAACGAAGCGCGGCTGGGCGGTGACGAGGCGCCCCCCGTGATTATGTCGGTGTTCCTGGGCGCTTATCTGACGGCGATGCTGGACGAGCTGGAGAAGAAGGTGAGCGATAAGAAAATGAGTCCAGACGAAAAAACGGAACTAAAACTGAACGTGGGCAAGATCCCGGAGATTATGCTGGATAATACCGATCGCAACAGGACGTCGCCGTTCGCATTTACCGGCAATCGCTTCGAGTTTCGTGCCGTGGGGTCTTCGGCGAACTGTGGCGCACCGATGATCGTGCTGAACACGGCGGTGGCCGATCAGCTGATTTGCTTCAAACGGGATACCGACGCGCTGATCGAGAAGGGGGTGAAGAAAGACGAGGCGATTTTCCAGGTGCTGAGAAAGTATATCATCGAGTCCAGGCCTGTCCGTTTTGAGGGGAATGGTTATTCCGACGAATGGAAGGTGGAGGCGGCCGAGAGGGGGTTGTCCGGGGAGACCAATTGCGTGCCGGCGCTGCGGGCGTATATCTCCGATAAGTCGGTTAACTTGCTTGTCGGAAACGGGGTGTTGAGCGAACGCGAGTTGCACGCCCGCTTCGAGATCAAGAATGAGATTTACCTGAAGAAGTTACAGATTGAGTCGCGCGTGCTGGGTGATTTGGCGCTGAATCACGTTATCCCGACGGCTATCGTCTACCAAAACCGGTTGTTGTCGAACGTGACTGGCTTGAAGGCCGTGATGAAGGATTACGAGGCGGTGGCGGAGGTGCAGGTCAAGACGATTCACACGATTTCGTACCATATCCGCGAAATCCAAACGATGGTAACGGAGATGACGGAGGCGCGTAAACATGCGAATAATGCTTATTCCGATCTGGTGACAAGGGCGGAGGTTTACACGACGGAGGTGCGCCCGTATATGGAGAAGATTCGTTATCACATCGACAAGCTGGAGCTGCTGGTGGATGATGAGATTTGGCCACTGCCGAAGTATAGGGAACTGCTTTTCTCGCGCTGATCCTCGTGAAGAGGAAAAATGAAAAACCCGGCAGGAGGTATCTTGCCGGGGTTTCGTTATTTGTGCGAGGAACGTTATTTTGCCTCGGGGCGATTTTCGCCTTCGTCGGTTGTCGCTGTGCCCTTTCCGGGGATAAATACCAGCGTCTGCGTTCCCGATTCGTCCAGGAGTTTTAGTTCACCGGGCTGCAGGGCGAGGCGCTTGACTTCGGATAGGGCTTTCTGGAACTTTCGCTCGAAATCCATATTCTCCATGCACATCATATGCGTGGTTGCCAACTTGGAGAGCATGAGTTTCTCGCCTTTCAATTCATATTTACCCATGAAGCGGTTGCACCCCGAGAATCCACCAACCCGGCTGGAGTCAGTGAATACGATCGTCGGCACCCGACTGGGGAGGAGGACATTTCCATCGGCAGTCATCATCTCTTTCAGTTGCCACTCGTGTGCCTTTAACGCCGCCGAGTGATCGACGGTGGGCTTGCAACTCGATAGTGCCCCGGCGAGCGCACAGGTCATAATTAATGCTGTTGTTTTCATAATCTATCTGTTTTTAATGTGAGTTTGATTCGAGGGACGACGCGGAGGGAAAAGCAATTTTCAATTGTGCATCAATCAGACGAAAACTCCTTCGGTGGAAGGGGGAAGGTCCGTACTTCCTCAGTTGCTCTCGATGGAAAACAGTGGGGTAGCCCTTGTTTCTCGCCCAGTCGTAACATGGAAAGTCGGCGTGCAGGGCAGTCATGTACTCATCCCTGTGCGTTTTGGCCAGGATCGAGGCGGCAGCAATGGACATGTAAATGCCATCTCCCCTGACGATACAGTGATGCTCGATCCCCTTGTAGGGCGTAAAGCGGTTACCGTCAACTAGGATATGCTTCGGCTCTACGGGAAGCATTCCCACGGCGCGTTGCATGGCAGTAATGGAGGCGTTCAGGATATTCACACGGTCGATCTCCTCGTTATCAACATACGCCACAGCCCACGCAATGGCCTCTCGTTCGATGATAACGCGCAAAGATTCTCGAATTTTGGCCGAGAGTTGCTTGGAATCGTTCAACTCCTCGCCCGGGAAATCATCAGGAAGGATCACCGCAGCGGCAAACACCGGCCCGGCGAGGCATCCTCGTCCCGCCTCATCGCACCCAGCCTCGGGTCTGTCCTGATAGTACTTTCGCGTGAGCATGATCGTGTTTGGTGAATGGTGAAGCACAAAGATAATCATTGCCGCGATTTTTTTTCGCCAAAAAATTGTTTGTTCGGAATATACGCGTATCTTTGCCGCATAATTGAACTGGTTCCGTTGTAGTTAAGAACTTCCTTTCATGATGAATGTATCGTTAAGTAGTCTTTATTCCAATCTACAAGTTCAATTATGGATTATTAATTAAAACGTTTATACTTAATGAACATTTACATTTCGAATTTGAGTTATGGCATCGGTGATGCCGATTTGAGAGAGTTGTTCGCCGAGTACGGCGAGATTATCTCAGCGAAAGTGATCCTTGATCGCGAAACGGGGCGTTCGAGGGGTTTCGGTTTCGTGGAGCTGTCCAATGAAGAGTTGGGACAAAAGGCTATCGACGAACTGAACGGAGCAGAGTACGACGGAAAGGTAATCAACGTGAACGTGGCCAAACCGCGTGTCGACAAACCTGCCGGAAGCCGTGGCGGAAACGGTGGTCACAGAGGCGGAGGCTTCAACCGCGAGCGTCGCGGAGGATACTCCGAGAGGAGATATTAACGTTTTCTATGCGTTGAAAAAAGAACAGAGGTAGGTCATCTACCTCTGTTTTTTATTTACATTCGCGTGTCTCACAAAAACTAAAACAACATGACTGCAAATTGGTTTGAATGCAAGGTTAAATACGTAAAGATCTCCGAAGAGGGGAAGGAAAAGAAAGTCTCCGAACAATATCTCGTGGATGCCCTCACCTTCACGGAGACGGAAGCGAGGATCACTGCGGAATTGACCGCAATGTCGCAGGAAGAGTTCAGCGTCATCGGGCTGAAGCGCTCGAGTATTTCCGAGTGGGTAAAGTCGAACAACGAGAAAGACGACAAATTGTTCAAAGCGAGGATAGCTATCGTGGATGCAGATCATCTCACCGGCAAAGAAAAACGAACATTTCAGCACTTTCTGGTGGCCGGTGCAACCCTCGAATGCGCTCTGGAGAACCTGAAGGAGAATCTCGCAGCGTACATTGTCCCCTACGAAATACTCTCGCTCTCCGACACAACTTTCGTGGACGTCCTGCCCTACGAGGTGAAAGAGGAGACCACGAGTGGCGGTGCTGACACTACTGCGGACGAGGTCACCAACGTCGCCGGAGAGGTGATAGTTGAGACAGGAAATTTCCTCTAAACACCCTCCCAGCGGGCGAACACCCGCAATTTTCCACCGGTATTCTCCTCGATTACCGGTTTTTTTTGCTAACTTTGCGGGGAATAAAAACAACTGCAATGAAAAAAAGATTTATGAACATGGCGGCTATTGTGATGATAGCCTCTCTCACCCTTCCCGGGTGCATCGGCGAGTTTGCGTTGACGCGTAACCTGCACGAGTGGAACAGTTCGGTGTCCAAGCATCAAATTGTAAACGAACTGATCTTCTTAGGCACTTGTTGGTGGCTTTATCCCCTGTTCGCCACGGTGGACGCGCTTCTTCTCAACTCTATTGAATTTTGGGGCGGAACTAATCCCGTGGCCATGCGCGATGGTGAGGTCGAGAACGGAGTCGTGACCCGCGAAGGCGTCACCTACCGAGTCACCAAATCTCGGAACAGTATCTCTGTCGTCTCCGATGCGACGGGACAGAAGAGTGAAGCGCAGTATTTCCCCGACGAGCAAGCGTGGTTCGTGACGCATGACGGGGAGAAAATAGCTCCTTTGAACACCCCGTTCCCGTACTGATCGCCGGGTTGACGTGAAAGAGTGCAATGCCCCGGACCCCCACACGAGTTTTTTGTGCTGACGATGCCGGTCTTACGCTCGCCGTGAACCCCGATGTCCGTGGAAAGGGAACTTCCTCCTATTTTTTTTATAAAGACCCTGTTTTCTCGTAAGGAAGACAGGGTTTCTCATGAAAAACAAATTCTCCTGTGAGAAAGACCGGTCTTTTCGTGAATGAGCGCTCGGACTCCAGCTTTCGTGATGTATTCTCGTGTTGGAACGGCATATCTAACACAATCAAAAAGATTTGTAAAAGGATTTTCGTTGTGTCAGACGGTGAGGTGATAACCACCATAATCTTGTTTCATCAAATCCTTTCAAGAGGTCTTATGTTCTTTTATACCAACTATATAAAAAGCCATCGCAGACAAGATTCTCACCGGGTAATGTTTTACAATCGTTTCATGGAGATCTAACAAAAAGCACTGTCCTCGATGATTATTTTTCTTCAAACGTGTTGCATTGGCAAATGCGCAGATATTTCTTTCATTAGTTCTATCCTCAAACGAGGCATACCACGTCAAGTGCGAAATTCCAATAAGGTATTCAGAGGAGATAATTGTGAATCGTTGAAAAACAAAAGGTCTCACGAAAAATTTTCGGAAAGCTCTTTCCCGATAGTGAGTACACCTATTATCGAAACGATTAACTATCAATTGAAAAATATATGCCGAATCGGGCATATCTGACATCTTTGCTCTAATAACATTATCGCCAATGTTGTTGTGTGGAAGGTTTTCTTGCATCGAACCCGGATGAAATAAAATGTTCCTAGTGTCTGAAATGTAGCTGGCATCTACCTCGCGCTAATTAAAAAGCCTGACCGATAAGAGATCGATCAGGCTTTTGTTTTCGTGATATTTCGGGGAGCGTTGGGGGCGCACATGAGAGGCACCCTGCCCTACGTCATTTCTTGGTGAGTTCGATGAGGATTTTCAGCACTTGGATGGCGCTTTGGGGCACTTTCGTGCCGGGGCCGAAGACGGCGATGGCGCCGGCGTCGAAGAGGAACTGGTAATCCTGGTGGGGGATCACGCCACCCACGTAGACGAGGATATCCTCGCGTTCGAGTTTCTTCAACTCGGCTACGACGGCGGGAACGAGCGTCTTGTGCCCGGCGGCCAGCGAGGAGACACCCACCACGTGCACGTCATTCTCCACGGCCTGCTTGGCAGTCTCCTCGGGAGTTTGGAACAAGGGACCCATATCGACGTCGAAACCGAGATCGGCATAACCGGTCGCCACCACTTTCGCTCCTCGATCGTGCCCGTCCTGCCCCATTTTGGCGATCATGATACGCGGTCTCCGTCCGGTCAGTTCGGCAAATTGATCTGTTAACTCTCTGGCCTTCTTGAAATCTTCGTCCTCTCCGGCCACGTTTGAATATACTCCGCTCACGGTTCTGATCACTGCTTTATAACGTCCACAAATTTTCTCGCATGCATAGGATATCTCTCCCAGCGATGCCCTTTTTCCGGCGGCGTCGACGGCCAGTTGGAGGAGATTCCCCTCGCCAGTCTCGGCGCAACGCGTGATGGCTTCGAGTGCCGCCTCTACTGCCGTTTGGTTGCGGTTGGATTTAAGCTCTTGCAGGCGACGCACCTGTGCTTCTCGCACGGCCGTGTTGTCGACCTCGAGGATGTCGATGGGATCCTCCTTCTCGAGGCGATACTTGTTCGTGCCGACGATTGTTTGCGCCCCACTGTCGATGCGTGCTTGCGTGCGCGCAGCGGCCTCCTCGATGCGGAGTTTCGGTATCCCGGACTCGATAGCCTTGGCCATTCCGCCAAGTTTTTCCACCTCCTCAATATGCGCCCAGGCCTTTTCCACCAGTTCCTGCGTCAAGCTCTCCACGTAATAGGAGCCGCCCCAGGGATCGATGGCGTAGTCGATAGTTGTTTCGTCCTGGATATATATCTGGGTATTCCGGGCGATGCGCGCAGAGAAATCGGTGGGCAAGGCGATGGCCTCGTCCAGTGCGTTGGTATGCAGGCTTTGCGTGTGACCGAGTGCGGCGCCCATGGCCTCGATGCAGGTGCGGCCAACATTGTTGAAGGGATCTTGCTCGGTCAGCGACCAACCGGAGGTCTGGCTATGCGTGCGGAGAGCTAACGATTTCGGGTTTTTCGGGTTGAATTGTTTGACGAGTTTTGACCACAAGAGGCGACCGGCGCGCATCTTGGCGATCTCCATGAAATGGTTCATCCCGATAGCCCAGAAAAAGGAGAGCCTCGGTGCGAAGGCGTCGATATCCATTCCTGCGTTGACACCGGCACGGAGATACTCCAGCCCGTCGGCCAGGGTATAAGCCAGTTCGATATCGGCAGTAGCCCCGGCCTCCTGCATGTGATAGCCGGAGATGGAAATGGAGTTAAATTTCGGCATGTTCCGGGAGGTATACTCGAAAATATCGGCGATGATCTTCATGGAAAATTCGGGAGGATAGATGTACGTGTTGCGCACCATGAACTCCTTGAGGATATCGTTTTGGATAGTCCCGGAGAGTTGATCGAGTGTGGCGCCCTGTTCGAGACCAGCAACAATGTAAAAGGCAAGGATGGGGAGCACCGCCCCGTTCATTGTCATGGAGACGGACATTTTGTCCAGCGGGATCTGGTCGAAAAGAATTTTCATGTCGAGAATCGAATCGACGGCCACGCCTGCCTTGCCCACGTCCCCGATCACGCGAGGATGATCGGAATCATAACCGCGGTGTGTGGCCAGGTCGAAGGCCACGGAAAGTCCCTTTTGTCCGGCTGCGAGGTTCCTCCGGTAGAAAGCGTTAGACTCCTCGGCGGTGGAGAAGCCGGCGTACTGGCGGATTGTCCAGGGGCGCATCGGGTACATGCCGGTGTAAGGACCGCGGAGATACGGTGGGATACCGGCCACGTAATCAAGGTGCTCCATTCCCTCGAGGTCGGCGGCGGTATATGCGGGTTTCACCGGGATCAGTTCAGGAGTCATCCAGTTTTTGGCGATCCCGTTCTCTTGTTCCCACTCGGCGGCGGACTTTATTGCCCGTGCGGGGTTGATATGGATATTTTTGAAATCAGGTTTCATATACTTTGTTTATAAAATTCCCAGCTCTTGTTGATATTTCTTCAACTCCTCGAGGAGATTGTTTTTCACATGAATAAAATGCGAGATTCCTGCGGCCTCCAGTTGTGGGCGGCACTCCGGGTTCCCGGCCACCACGACGATAGCCTTTCCCTTCAGAGCGGCGTGAATCTCCGGTGCGAGAGTGGCGTACTCCTCGTCAGAACTGCAAATCACGACGATGTCGGCCTTATTCTCCTCGCAGGCGCGGGTGCCCTCCTCGACAGTTTTAAACCCGTTATTGTCGATCACCTGGAAGCCGGCGCAGGCGAAGAAATTGCAGGCGAATTGCGCCCGAGCCTTGCGCATGGAGAGACTTCCCACGGGGAACATATAAACCACGGGACGATGCTTGCGCAGATCGGTCTTCAATCGAGCGGCCTCGAAGGGCTGCGTCCCACGATAAGGTTTCAGCGTCTCCAGTACGGCATCCGGTGCGGTAAAATCCTCCGGTTCCAGCACGCAGGTGCAGGGAGCGTTGTTCACTGTCTCGTTGAAATTCGGATACTGGTTGGTGCCCAGGAAATTCTCCTTCCGGTTGGCGACATCGAGATCGCGCTTCCGGGCGGTAGCCTTCACGGCACCCTGCACGAACCCTTCCTCCAGCGATTTTACAAAACCGCCCCTCTTCTGCACGTCAAGGAAAAGCGTCCACGCTGCCCCCGCAATAGATTGGGTAAGCTCCTCTATATAGTAGGAACCTCCGGCAGCGTCGGCAGTTTTTCCGAAATGCGACTCTTCCTTCAGTAGCAGTTGCTGGTTACGCGCCACGCGCTCACCGAGTTCCGAGGGATGGCACTCGTACACGTAGTCATACGGGTGCACGGTGAGCGAATCCACGCCGCCGAGTACGGCCGACATCGCCTCGGTCTGTGTGCGCAGCATGTTCACGTTGGGATCGTAAAGCGTCTTGTTCCACTCGGAAGTCTCCGCATGGATATGCATTTGGCAGACGGTATCGTCGGACGGGTCGTATGCCTTCACGATGCGTGCCCACAGATAGCGGGCAGCCCTCAGCTTGGCGATCTCCATGAAATACTTGGAACCGGTAGCGAAGTGAAAGCGGAGGCGAGGAGCGATCTCGTCGATCTTCAGGCCGAGATCGGTCAAGCGATCGAGGTACTCCACCCCGGCGGCGAGGCTAAACCCGAGTTCCTGCACGACAGACGATCCCGAGTTGTTAAAAATATACCCGCCAACTTCTACCACCTTGAAGTTCTTCATAACGGCGGAACCGGTGATGGCCTCCCTGACCAGCTCGAAGGGGCGGGGATTATTCCACTTCCCCTCCAGCAGCAACTTACCGACGGGGTCGATATTGATTCCTCCGCGGAGGAGGGAGAGATCCACACCCCGTTCGGTAGCGATCTCCTGCAACAGGCGCAACACGCGCACCTTATCGTGCGTCACCACGAAATTCACCTCGATGCAATCCAGGTGAATCCCCTCCAGCAGGGAGAGCATCTCCTCCTTCGAAAGCGATGCTCCGGCGCCGATCACGAATCCCAGCGAATCCACGCCCCTGTTCAGCGCCTCCAATGCCTTCCGATTGGCGGCGGCCGTTTCCCCCTCTTCCACCCGGATATCCTGTCGCACGAACCACTCGTTGCCCCCCTTCTTATTTCCCCTCACGTAGGGAAACTCGCCGGGGAAACTCCCCAGGTGGTCGATACCCTCCAGATCTTCTCGCCGGTACATGGGTTGGACATCAAACCCCTCGTTGGTTTTCCACACGAGTTTCCTGTTAAAATCGGCCCCCTTCAGGTCGGCGATCACCTTCTCCATCCACTCCTGCGCGGGCGTGGGCGGGAACTCGCCGAAGAGCCTTGTTTGTGCACTTGTTGCCATAATGTATTTTTATGCGTTGCTTCTAAGTTATTTCTATCAAGGATTTCATTGAAAACGCTGACAAAATTAGCTCTTTTCGCATTACCGTGAAAGAAATCCCCTGAAAATCGTTTCTCGGTGTGGCAGTCAGACTCTTTCGATACGCGCCAGGCAAGCCACGCTGACGACCACGTCGGGGATACAATTCAGCGCCTTCAGGCAACTGGAAATGGTAGCCCCGGTGGTTAACACGTCTTCCACCAGGAGAATCCTGCTCCCGGCCAGGCTTTCCGGGTTGTCCACGACAAAAAGATTCTCCACGTTCCTCGCCCGCTCCCCTTTGTTCAGTTTCGTTTGGGTGGGATTATTCCGGGTGCGGCGCACCACCCCCTCCCGCACCGGCAAGTGTAATACAGCCGAAATCCCCCCGGCCACCCGCGTGCACTGGTTAAAACCACGCTTTCGCTTGCGCCTCGGGTGCAGCGGCATGGGAACGATAAAATCGGCCGACACTTTTCCCTCGATCCGCCTCCCCAGCATCTCGCCCAGGAATTTCGCCAGACGCGGCATATCGTGATACTTTACCGCGTACACGAGTTGCATGTAAGGACTATCCCGGTCGATGGACATCAACGAATAGATCGGCCCCATGGGGCAAACCAGCATGAGCGCCAATTCCAGTTTCACGTGATTCCGGAAACTGAAAGGGAAATAATGGTTGCACCGTGTGCAGATATACGCCGTGTCCGACACCGGCACCTTCCGGCACACCAAGCACATTCGCGGGTAGAGCAGGTCGAGAATCCCCTCCAGGTACTTCACTACCTCGCGAAGCACCGTGCTCATTGCCCTGCGAAGCACCGCGATCATTGCCTCACGAAATGATACGTGATTGTCCCCCGTTGCGGGGACGGCGCCCCCTCGTCCGCATTGAAGCGAGAGCGCGAGGCGGCATCGACGGCCACCTCCCGCAGGCAATCGTCGGTGGCCGACTCCCGGTCTACCACCGTCGCCTTCACCACCGTCCCCCGGGTATCCACCGAAATATCCACTACTATCGTCCCCCCGCGCTCGCAGCGGAATACCGGAATTTGGAGCCACACCTTGAACCTGCCCGTCAGCTTGTACGACACGCTGCTCTCCCCTGCATATACCGTTGACTGCAACGAATCCAGCGTCCGTTGCCTCCGAGCCTCCTCAGCCTGCAGACTATCTGTCTCGCGGGTGGCGTCGTGCGTCATTGCGTAACGGCCCTCCCCCGCCGCGACCAACTCCTCCCGGATGCCGGCGACATAGCGTGCGACCTCTTCCCCGTCGGAACGCTCTCTCCCTGCCACCTCCTCGTTCACGGCTATCGAGCGCAGCATCTCCCGCACCTCCTCGTCCGCCCTCTCGCGGAGCGTCGCCTCCCGTTGCAGAGCCTCCTGTTCGACTACCATCTCGTCCGGCGCCTCGAAAACGATTACCATCTCCTCGCCGCCGTCTGCCAGGGTGACGTGCGACCCCACCAGTGCGATCGCCACCACCAGGTGAAAAATCAGCGTCCCCAACAGCCCGACGCGTGCCGGCCGGCTCGTGAATAATTCCCGTATCCTCGTCATCTCGTTGTGCGTGAATTATTCAAACTGTACCGATTTCACCGGGTCTACCCGCGATACCACCATTGTCGGCACCACCATCACCAGTACCGTCACCACCAGCACTCCCGCGTTCAGCAGCGCCACGTGCCAGACGTTAAAGTGGAGCGGCACCGTGCTCATATAATAGGTCTCCGGGTTCAGCGTCACCACGTCAAAGCGGTACTGCACCCACGCCAGCGCCAGTGCCGCCAGGTTGCCCCACAACATCCCGCGCGACACCAGTCCCGCCGCGATGTACAGGAAAACCCGTCGCATCGCCGCGTCGCCGCACCCCACCGCCTTTAGCACGCCGATCAACGCCGTCTTGTCCAGGATCAGGATCAACAACCCCGACACCATGTTGAAACCCGCCACTGTCACCAGCAGAATCAGGATAATCCAAACATTCATGTCCAGCAACTTCAACCAGTCCGCGATCTGCGGGGCGATATCCTCCATCCTCATCACCGCACCGTCGACGCCCCCCCGTTCCAGCGTCTCCGCCACGCGTGCGGCCACCTGTCGCGTCTGCCGGGGGTTTGACAACATCATGGCCACCCCCGATGCATCCCCCGCCTCCCAACCGTTCACGTGCGACAGATGGCGTTTGTCCACCACCGCCACCACGTCGTCGTACTCCTTGAAGCCCGTGCGATAGATCCCCGTCACCTCCAGCCGCCGCGCCCGCCGCGGGTCATCCGCGAAATAGGCCGTCAGACGGTCGCCCAGCTCCACCTCCAGGTAGCCCACCGCATAGGCCGAGAGCAGGATCCCATCGCTGGCCGTCTCCGTCGTGAAATCGGGCAAATCCCCCATCACCAGGTGCTCCCGAAAGAACTCCAGCCCCCGTCCCCCCGCCGGCCCCCGCCGCCACCTTACGGGGGTGGTGCCCGCCCCCCCGCCGCCCCGCCGGCACGCCCGCGGGACCGCGGC
>JAIRXZ010000115.1 GCA_031267995.1 Odoribacteraceae bacterium
TAGGGGCGACCCTTGCGGTCGCCCTCGCCGCGCCCACCATCTCCCTATCCTGGAGACGTAGCACGCTACGTCTCTACAGCATACCTCAACCTCGTTGTAGAGACGTAGCGTGCTACGTCTCACGTCCGGGTATAAAACAACGAAAAAATCTCCGCCTTCATTCCCGCCATATACCCGTGGGAAAGGGCGACCGCGAGGGTCGCCCCTACAGCATATCGTCAGAACACGTTAACATTCTCGTGGGGAAGGGCGCACACGCAGGTGCGCCCTTTTTCAATGTTTATTGGCACGGGCTGCAAGCCCGCACCAGCGGGAATACATACGCGAGAATACACACGCGGGAAGGGCGACCGCGAGGGTCGCCCCTACAGCATTTTCCAATGACAAGGTGCCTTGCCGGTGGTGGCACGGGCTGCAAGCCCGCGCCAGCGGAAATACATACGCGGGAAGGGCGCACGTGGAGGTGCGCCCCTACGTTTCGTTGGAGAATACTGTAGGGGCGCACCTTGCGGGCGCCATTTCCCGCATTGTGCCCTTTCGTTGGCACGGACTGCAAGTCCGCGCCAGCACCGGGGGCATGATTGTTGGCTTTTGTTGTTTGGGCTTCGACAGGCTCAGCCACCGCGGTGGTGATGGCTCGACAGGCTCAGCCACCGGTACGATTTCGACAGGCTCAGCCACCGCGGTGGTTGTTGGGCTTGTTGAAGCCACCTCCCCGGTGGCTGAGCTTGTCGAAGCCATTGGAGTATGCTGTAGGGGCGCCCCTCCGTGTGCACCCTCGACGTGTTGTTGGCGGGACGCACGCCGCGGGGAAGGGCGCACACGTAGGTGCGCCCCTACGGTTACAGGGGTTATCGTCGGGTGCATCTAGGGGCGTACCTACGTGTGCGCCCTTTCCGGTTTGATTCTTACGTTGGCACGGACTACAAGTCCGCGCCGGCACCGGGTTTGTTCATGATGATGTCGGCACGAAAAACACGAGCTGGGGTTTGTTTATGATGATGTTATGAATAAAGCCACGAGCGGGGTTTTATTATTGCACACTTCGGGATGATTTCTCGTTGATGGGGAAGTTCGCTGAATACTTCGTGAATAAAATACCACGGTTTTTTTGTCCTGTCGGGGTCGTGTCGCGCGGATCGACCGCGCGTTTTCGTAGATTCGCGAGTGTAAAACGATAGGATACACATGAAAGAGGTGATGATTCAGTTCTTGCAACGGCAGTTGCTGAGGTGGTTCGACGAGCACGGACGGGCTTTCCCGTGGCGCGAACCGGGGGCGAGCAAGTACCAGCAGATTCTTTCAGAGATTCTCTTGCAGCGAACGAGGGCGGAGGCGGTGGCGAGGTTTTTTCCCATTTTTTTCGAGAGGTTTCCCGATTGGGACGCGCTGGCCGGCACCACGATGGAGGAGCTGGAGGAGGTGTTGCGTCCACTGGGGCTTTATCGACATCGTGCCAAGAGGTTGTTCCGGTTGGGGCAGGGGTTGAAGCGACGAAAGGGGAGGGCGCCGGGGTCGGCCGGGGAGTTGGCGGATGCCGGGTTGGCGGGGTTGTACGTGACGAATGCTTTCGAGTTGTTTATTCTCCGGGGTCGGCGGCCGCTGCTGGACGTGAATATGTCGCGGGTGTTGAGGCGTTATTTCGGGGCGGGGGAGTTCGTGGACGTGCGGCACGACGCGGTGGTGCAACGGCTGGCGAGTGACGTGGTGGAGGTGCGACGGTGCAAGGAGTTGAATTGGGCGATCCTGGATTTCGCGGCGACGGTGTGCCGGGGGAGGGCGCCGGCGTGCGGGGGGTGCGTGTTGCGTTCGATGTGTCTTTTTTGCCAGGGGGAGGGTGATGGTGACGACTCCCCCCGGCAGGGGTGAGGTTTCGGGGTGCGCGTCTCGCATTCGATGTGTCTTTTTTGCCAGGGGAGGGTATCGGAAACGAGTCCCCCTGGCAGGGGTGAGGGTACCGGGGGGACGGGTGACGGGAGGGTGTTGGTCAGTGGATGATTTCTTGTTTTTTCGACGTGTCTTTTTTACCAGAGGGAGGGTATCGGAAACAAATCCCCCCGGCAATGGTGAGGTTGCCGGGGGGACGGGTGACGGGGGGTGGATGGTCAGTGGATGACTTCGAGTTTTTTCCCGATTTTGATGAAGGCTTCCAGCGCGCGGTCGAGTTGCGGTCGGGTGTGGGCGGCGGACAGTTGCACGCGGATGCGGGCTTGTCCCTTGGGGACGACGGGGTAGTAGAAGCCGGTGACGTAGATGTGCTCTTTTTGCAGTTCGGCGGCGAATTGCTGGGAGAGTACGGCGTCGTAGAGCATGAGGGCGCAGATGGCGGAGGTGGAGGGTTTGAGGTCGAAGCCGGCGGCGGTGAGGCGTTGGCGGAAGTAGTCGGCGTTTTCCATGAGGGTGTCGCGCAGTCGGGTGCTGGCGGCGAGCATGTCGAAGACGGCGATGGATGCGCCGCAGATGGCGGGGGAGAGGGAGTTGGAAAAGAGGTAGGGGCGGGAGCGCTGGCGGAGCATTTCGATGATTTCGCGGCGGCCGGTGGTGTAGCCGCCGAGGGCGCCGCCGAGGGCTTTGCCGAGGGTGCCGGTGATGATGTCGACGCGGTGGGCGACGCGGTGGTGTTCGGGGGTGCCGCGGCCGGTGGCGCCGATGAAGCCGGCGGCGTGGCTGTCGTCTACCATGACGAGGGCGTTGTATTTTTCGGCGAGGTCGCAGATTTGGTCGAGGCGGGCGATGTCGCCGTCCATGGAGAAGACGCCGTCGGTGACGATGACGCGGAAGCGTTGCGCCTGGGAGACTTTGAGTTGTTCTTCGAGGTCGGCCATGTTGGCGTGTTTGTATTTGTAGCGGGCGGCTTTGCAGAGGCGGACGCCGTCGATGATGGAGGCGTGGTTGAGTTCGTCGGAGATGATGGCGTCTTCCTGGGCGAAGAGGGGTTCGAAGACGCCGCCGTTGGCGTCGAAGCAGGCGGCGTAGAGGATGGTGTCTTCGGTGCCGAAGAAGGTGGAGATTTTGGTTTCTAACTCCTGGTGTATGTCCTGGGTGCCGCAGATGAAGCGGACGGAGGACATGCCGTAGCCCCTGGTGTCGAGGGCGCGCTTGGCGCCTTCGATGACGGCGGGGTGGGAGGAGAGGCCAAGGTAGTTGTTGGCGCAGAAGTTGAGGAGGGTTTCGCCCGAGCGGAGGGTGATTTGGGCGTCCTGGGGGGAGGTGATGACGCGCTCGGTTTTGTAGAGGCCGGCTTCGCGGATGGCGAGGATTTCGGCTTTGAGGTGTTGCTGGAATTTTCCGTACATGTTCGTGTTTGTTTTTGATTTGATGGCGTGGCGAGGGTTGTTTTTTTGCCTGTTGAAGGGGGAGCGCCGCCGCGGG
>JAIRXZ010000070.1 GCA_031267995.1 Odoribacteraceae bacterium
TTTCGTCATTGTCATCATCGGGGTGCACACGCGGGAAAGGGCGCACACGCAGGGGCGCCCCTACGTTTCGTTGGAGAATGTTGTAGGGACGAATAATTATTCGCCAAACATGTTTCGTCAGTGTCATCATCGGGGTGCGCGGGGAAGGGCGAATAATTATTCGCCCCTACAGCAGCATTGTCATCATCGGGATGCACACGCGGGAAAGGGAGCATCAAGTCGCCCTTTTCCCCTTGAAAGTCACGCGGGTCTCCATGGAATCCATGATCACGGCCTTCACCTCGGCGTCGATATCATCCCCGTCGATGGTGCCGGTGGCCTGCACGCGCAGGGGGATGTTATTATAGGTGTAACTGAACGAGATGTTCAGCTGGTAACGCTGCTTGCCCGCCCGCGTCACCGGTCGCACGGAGCAGCTGCCGGAGGTGAAGGAGAAGACCTGGCCGTTGGGGAGCGCCAGGCGAGGGATCTTCACCACCACGCTGTCCTCGTGCACGCGCTGCAGCTCCAGGCGCAGCGGGAGGGTCATTTGCATTAACTCGATGGAGGTGGTGCCGTCGTACTTGCCGGCTACCGCCCGACCGTGATCGTCCTTGCCGCGGGGGGCGGCAACGGCCATCGTGGCGGCCAGGAGGGTGGCCAGGAGGGTTGTCGCCAGAACGCGTTTGTGAGTGGTTGTCATAGTGCCTTGTATTGGTTACTTTTTTCGCGCCCGAAGTTAAGGAAAAGATTCGATAAGCCGCCGGCCGGCGATAAAAAACCACCCGATGATGGTCGCGGGCGACCGCGAGGGGCGGGAAAGCTCCCCGTTTTCGCTACCTTCGCGGCCATTATCAAGTAAAACCAAGCACATGACAGCAACAGGACGCGCGGGGGGGAATCCCCTGCTGGAGGAGTTCGAGTTTCCGCCGTTCGACCGGATCGAGGTGGAGCATTACCAACCCGCTTTCGAGGCGGCCATCGTCGAGGCGCGGCGGGAGATCGAGCAGGTGGTGGAGAACGCGGAGGCGCCCACGTTCGAGAACACGATCGCGGCTCTCGACCGGTGCGGGCGACGGCTGGAGCGGGTGGCTTCCATCTTTTCTAACCTCAATTCCGCCGCTACCAACGACAGGATGCAGGAGGTGGCGCGACGGGTTGCCCCGCTGCTGGCCGCTTTCCGTCACGAGGTGCACGCGAACGGGGAGCTGTTTGCCCGCATCGAGGAGGCTCGCGAGGCGACGCCCCCCGGTGACGAGGAGCGGCGCGCCCTGGCGGAGAAGACGCGGCGGGATTTCGTCAGCGGCGGGGCGCACCTGGACGAGGCGGCGCGGGGGCGGCTGCGGGAGATTGTCATCGAGCTGGCGAGCCTGGCCATCGAGTTTAGCGAGCGGGTGCTGGGGGATACCAACGAGTTTGTCCACCACGTCCGCGACGAGGCGGGGCTGGCCGGGCTGCCGGCGGGCGCGCGAGAGGCCGCGGCAATGGAGGCCAGGAGACGGGGCGAGGAGGGGTGGATGTTCACGCTGCACGCGCCGAGTTATTTCGCCTTCATGAAGTATGCCGATGACCGCGCCGGGAGGGAGAGGATGTTCCGCGCCCGCGCCTCCCGCGGGTTCCGGGGGAACGGGAACGACACGGGGGAGGTGGTCAAGCGGATCACCTCGCTGCGCCTGGAGCTGGCGCGGCTGACGGGGTTCGGTTGTCACGCCGAGCGCGTGTTGCGCGACAGGATGGCGGGTACTCCCGATGTCGTGAACCGGTTTATCGACGAGCTGTCAGGGCATTATCGCCCGGCGGCCAAACGGGAGGCGGCGGAGGTTTTTGCCCTGGCGGCAAGGGAGGGGACGACAGAGCCGCGGCCGTGGGACTGGAGTTATTTCTCCAACAAGCTGGGCGCGGAGTTGCACGGCGCGGATGACGAGGTGCTGAAGCCGTATTTCCAGCTGGAACGGGTGGAGGAGGGGATTTTCGACCTCGCCCGGAGGCTGTACGGGATTAGTTTCGCGGAGGCGACGGGGGTGCCGCGGTATCACGAGGAGGTGCGCTGTTTCAAGGTGTTCGACGCGGACGGGGGGGAGCTGTCGCTGCTGTTCCTGGATTATTTCCCGCGGCAGGGGAAGGAGGGGGGAGCGTGGATGACGACGTTCCGCGAGCAGGCGACGGGGTGCCGACCGCAGGTGTCCCTGGTGATGAATTTTACCCGGCCAACGGAGACGCTGCCGTCGCTCCTGACGCTGGACGAGGTGACGACGTTTCTCCACGAGTTCGGCCACGCCCTGCACGGGATGCTGAGCCGGTGCGCGTACGCTTCTATCTCCGGGACGAACGTGTGCCGCGATTTCGTGGAGCTTCCCTCGCAGATCATGGAGTACTGGGTGCTGGAGAAGGAGTGGCTGGACACGTGGGCGGTGCATTACCTGACGGGGGAACGGATCCCCGCCGGGCTGGTGGAGAGGATCGAACGGGCGGGACGGTTCCTGGCCGGGTACGCGGGGGACAGGCAGCTGGGGCTGGGGATGCTGGATATGGCCTGGCACTCGATCACGACGCCCGTGGAGGAGGGGCTACCGGAGTTTGAACGGCGGGCGATGGCGCGCTCCGGGGTGTTCCCGCCGGTGGAGGGGGCGTCCGTCTCTACCGCTTTCACGCATCTTTTTAGCGGCGGGTACGCGGCCGGTTATTACGGGTACAAGTGGGCGGAGGTGCTGGCGGCGGATGCTTTTTCGCTGTTCCGGGGGAGGGGGATTTTCGACCGGGATACCGCCGCCGCTTTCCGCCGCGAGGTGCTGGAACGGGGGGCATCGGCGCCGCCCGACGTGCTGTACCGGCGGTTCCGGGGGGCCGCGCCGTCGGTCAATGCCCTGCTGGAACGGGAGGGGTTGCTGGAATAGACGTTTCCGGAATAAACGTTGCCGGAATAAACGAGACCCCGCCTGAACGACGGGGTCTCTGCCAAAACACGCGGTTGTACGGATTATAAAGGGTACTCATCAAACGCGTAGAGGATGGTCGAGAGGTAGCGCTCCCCCGTGTCAGGAAGGATGACCACCACGTTTTTCCCGGCGTTGCGGGGTCGCGTGGCTACGCTTGCCGCCGCGAAGACGGCTGCTCCCGACGATATCCCCACCAACAACCCTTCGGTTTTGGCAAGTTCGCGGCTCGCGCGGATGGCGTCATCGTTGCCAACGGCGATGACCTCGTCCACGATGCCCGCGTGGTAGTTGCGAGGAATGAATCCGGCGCCGATGCCCTGTATCTTGTGCGGGGCGGGGGCGCCTCCCGACAGCACGGGCGAGTCCGCCGGCTCCACGGCAATGACCTCCACGGAGGGTTTCAACTCCTTGAGACGGCGGCCGGTGCCGCTGACGGTGCCACCGGTGCCGACGCCGGCGACGAGGATGTCGACGAGGCCGGCGGTGTCGCGCCAGATCTCCTCCGCCGTGGAGCGATAGTGAACGTCGGGGTTCGACGGGTTGTCAAATTGCTGGAGGATGACGGCGCCCGGCGTGCGGTCGCGCAGGGTTTCGGCGCGGGCGATGGCTCCCTTCATTCCCTCGGCGCCAGGCGTTAACACGACGTTTGCTCCCAATGCTTTCAGGAGGTTGCGCCGCTCGAGGCTCATGGTTTCGGGCATCGTCAGGACGAGCTTGTAGCCCTTGGCCGCCGAGACGAAGGCCAGGCCAATGCCGGTGTTGCCGCTGGTGGGTTCGATGATGGTGGCGCCCGGCAATAAGGCTCCCCGCGCCTCGGCGTCCTCCACCATGGCCAGGGCAATGCGGTCTTTGACGCTGCCGGCCGGGTTGAAATATTCGAGCTTGGCGATGATCCGACAAATACCCCCCAGGGAGGTTAACTCCAACAGGGGGGTGTTGCCGATCAACTCCGTGAGCCGCTGAAAAATTCTTGTCGATGGCATTTTTCGGGCAAAGGTAGGCGGGGGGGGGCGCGGTCGCAATCACACGTTCGTGGTATTTTCGCGGCTTTTTTTTGCGAGCGGGCGCGATTGTCCTACTTTCGTGCCCAAAAACAAAAAGATGCGTCCCTTTATCCTGGCCGATAACCAGTACGTTACCCGTACCGGCGTCGCCGCGCTGCTCCTGCGGGAGGCGTTGGCGGGCGTCGTCCTGGAGGTGGCGTCGCCGACGGAGCTGATGGCCGGCCTGGCGCGCTACCCGGAGGCGGCGGTGGTGCTGGATTACACGCTTTTCGGGTTTTCCGAGGCGCAAATGCTGAATGCCGGGGCGCGGTATCGCCGGTCGCTGTGGATTCTCTTTTCCGATGATTTGTCGCTGCCCTTCCTGCGCCGGGCGCTGCTGCCAGGACAACGGTTTGGCGCCGTGATGAAGGGGGATGCCGGGGAGGAGATTGTCGCTGCCCTGGAACGTGCCGCGCGGGACGAGGTGTATATCTGCGAGCATGTCGCACGATTGCTGGACGAGGGGGTGCCGCCGGTGGATGCTCCCGATCGACTCACGGCCAGCGAACGGGCGGTGCTGCACGAAATAGCGCTCGGCAAAACGACAAAGGAGATTGCTTTTGAACAGTGTCTTAGCTTTCACACCATCAACACGCACAGGAAAAATATTTTCCGGAAACTCGACGTGAATAATGTCCACGATGCTATCAAGTACGCGCTCCGCGCAGGCATTATCGACGCGGCCGAGTATTATATCTGATCCCCGCTAAATGCCTAATCCCCCGGTGAAGGCCGCCGTCGCCCGACGCTGTATGACGCGGGAACGCGGGGGGACGTCGCGCACTTGCCAGATGTTGCCCCCGATGACGGAGTCGTGGCCGATGGTGATGCTTCCCAGGATGGTCGAGTTGGAGTAGATGATGACGTTGTCCTCTATTATCGGGTGGCGCTGGAGGTTGAGGGGTATCCCCTCGTCGCCCAGGGTGAAGCTTTTGGCTCCCAGGGTGACGCCCTGGTAGAGGCGCACGTGGTTCCCGATGACGCAGGTTTCGCCGATGACGACGCCGGTGCCGTGGTCGATGCTGAAGTATTCGCCGACGCGGGCGCCGGGGTGGATGTCGATGCCCGTGGAGGAGTGGGCAAGCTCCGTGATGATCCGCGGGAGGACGGGGACGCCCAGCAGTAGCAGCTCGTGCGCCACGCGGTAGTATATCATCGCTTGCACGGCGGGGTAACAACAGATGACCTCGCCGTAACTGGTGGCGGCGGGGTCGCCCTCGCGGACGGCCTGGATGTCCGTGGATAGCAGTCGCTTGATTTCCGGGAGACGCTCGATGAAGGCGAGGGCGAGGGTGGAGGCGCGCTCGCCCGGTGCATCGGGATCGTTGCCGAAGAAGCGGGAGCTTTTGTAGATTTGTTCGTCCAGCAGGGAGTAGAGGCGGGTTACGCGGACGTTCACGTGGAGGTCGGTGACGCGGCCGCTGTCGTCAAAGAAACCGGGGAAGAGGGTGGCTTTTACCAGGTTCATTACCTCCCGGATGGTGTCCATGTTGGGCAGGGAACGGGATGGACGCGGGATGAGTTGCTCTTGCCCGGCGTCGTCCCGCGTTAAGGCGTCCGAGGTCTTTTTCAGGATGTCAATCAGTGTGCTCATGGGTGCTTGTTAAAATGAGGTGGGTGCGTGTTAAAATGGGGCGAAGGTAAAATAAAAAAGGTGAATCGTACGCGAATATGGGTGTACTTCGTGCCCCATAACAGAAAAAAGAGGGGGATTTTGTGCCGCAGCGCTTCTCCTTTCCGCGATAAAGGAGGGGTGCTGCTGCCGCGATGCCTCCCGTCCCGGCCGGGATTATTCCAAAACATTTTGTTACCTTCGCGTCACAAATCACCCGAAAACGAAAAATTGTATGGCAATTTATTTAAATGATGTGTCAAGAACGTTCGGGGAATACTTGCTTATTCCCGGTTTGACAACGAAACAGTGCGTGCCCCAGAATGTTGACTTGAAAACACCGCTGGTGAGGTTCAAAACGGGCGAAACGCCGGCAATCATGTTGAATATTCCCTTCGTCTCCGCCATCATGCAGGCGGTGTCGGATGCGGGATTGGCCATCGCGTTGGCGCGCAGCGGGGGACTCGCCTTTATCTTCGGTTCGCAACCCGTGGAGGCGCAGGCGGAGATGGTGCGCAAGGTGAAGAAATTCAAGGCTGGTTTCGTGACAAGTGATTCCAATCTGACACCGGAGCATACTCTCGCCGACGTGGTCGCGCTGGCCAGGGCGACAGGGCATACCACGATCGGGATCACCGACGACGGCTCCCCCAACGGGAAGTTGCTGGGCTTGGTGACCAGCCGCGATTACCGCGTGGAGAAGGATTCCCCGGATTGTAAGGTGAAGGAGTTTATGACTCCCTTTGCCAAACTCACGGTGGGGGAAATCGGCATGAGCCTCACGGAGGCAAACCAGGTGATTTGGGATCACAAACTCAACACGTTGCCGATTATTGATAAGGATCAAAACCTGGTCTATTTCGTGTTTAGGAAAGATTATGATAGTCACAAGAATAATCCCGACGAGCTGCTGAACGCGAACAATAAAACGCTGCTGGTGGGCGCCGGGATCAACACGCGCGATTATGAACTCCGCGTGCCCGCGTTGGTGGACGCGGGGGCGGACGTGCTGTGCGTCGATTCGTCGGACGGCTTCTCCGAGTGGCAGTCCAGCACGATACGCTGGATCAAACAACGGTACGGCGGACAGGTGCTGGTGGGCGGCGGGAATATCGTTGATCCGGAGGGGTTCCGCTACCTGGTGGAGGCCGGCGCCGATTTCGTGAAGGTGGGCATCGGCGGCGGGTCGATCTGCATCACGCGGGAACAGAAGGGTATCGGCCGCGGACAGGCTACGGCGATTATCGATGTGGCTGCCGCGCGGGACGCATATTTTAAGGAGTCGGGCGTGTACGTGCCCATCTGTAGCGACGGCGGGCTGGTGCACGATTATCACATGGTGCTTGCCCTGGCTATGGGCGCCGATTTCCTGATGATGGGACGATATTTCGCCCGCTTCGACGAGTCGCCTACCAAGAAACTGAAGATCGGTAATAATTACGTGAAAGAGTACTGGGGGGAAGGTTCTAACCGCGCGCAGAATTGGCAACGTTATGACATGGGGGGCACCGAAACGCTGAAGTTCGAGGAGGGCGTGGACAGTTACGTCCATTACGCCGGTAAGATGAAGGATAATCTGAACGTCACGCTGGGAAAAATCAAGGCCACCATGTGCAGCTGCGGCGCGATTACCATCGCGGAGTTGCAAAAAAATGCCAAAATCACGATTGTTTCTTCCACAAGTATCGTGGAGGGTGGCGCGCATGACGTCATGCTGAAGGAGTGAAGGAGGAAAAATACCGTTAGTTTATCGCTTGATTGTGGCAAAAAGCCCTCGTGCTGGGGAATTTTTCCACACCCCTTCGCACCAAATGGAGCAAAAACAGACCTGAACGACCTTCCAGGGGGATGGCACGTGAATTGCTGCTTTTCAAGCGAAAACAACAATTAAACGGGATTTTTTTCATGAATGCAAATGTTGACGCGAACGGGCAGGAAGGACAATACGAATTGTTTTTCGAGCCGAACGAACTGCCAAGGGTGCAGTATCTGTTAGAAACCAAGCAGTTTTTTAATCTGGGCAAGTTGAAAAGGTATATCCAAGATAATACCGGGATCAAGTTGCAACTTTCGCTGAAGGAACGCGGAACTTACGCCACGGCGCAATTGTTCGAGTATTTTTTCCACACCTACGAACCGGTCTCACCGCTCATGGAGTTTGAAAACACGGAGGCCGAGGCTGTCGCCCTCTCAGGGATCGTTTGAGAGACGGCGATTCGGGCGGGAAATCCCGTTGCTTTTTCGTGATTTGGAACTATTTTCGCGGGGAAAAAAGCCCCGGATGAATCCTATTGACATTTTATATCATTATTACGCCCCTGCCTCGCGCCTGTTCCGGCTCTTGTTGGAGCATAGTCAGCAGGTGCGCGAGAAGGCCGTGCAGTTGGCCGTGCGGCATCCCGAGTTGCGCGTTGACCTCCCCTTCGTCCGGGAAGCGGCCATGTTGCACGACATCGGAATTTTCCTGACTCACGCCCCGTCCATCGAGTGCCGAGGGGAGATGCCGTACGTGTGCCACGGCTACCTGGGCGCCGATCTGTTGCGCGCGGAGGGTCTTCCCCGCCACGCGCTGGTGTGCGAACGCCACACGGGGGCCGGTATCTCGCTGAGCACGATACGAGAAAAGAAACTTCCCTTGCCCGAACGTGAGATGATCCCCCTGAGCATCGAAGAACAACTCATCTGCTTTTCCGACAAATTCTTTTCCAAGACGCGTCCCGGCGAAGAGAAAACCGTGGAAGATATACGGAGGGAGATCGCCCCGTTTGGCGAAGAATCGGTTGCTCGCCTGGAGAAGTGGTGTCACCTATTTTCATAACCCGCTTTTTTTTCTAACTTTGCGGGGTTTCACGGCGACACCCGCGGAGGGTGTCGATCGTGCTTGATAAATTAAATGTTATTTAATGCATATAAGAATATGAGATTTGATGAGTTGGATCTGGACGAAAGTTTGTTGCAGGGGCTGGATTCCATGAATTTTCAAGAGATGACCCCGGTACAAGAGTTGACGATTCCCGTGATCCTGGAGGGGAGAGATATTATCGCGTGCGCCCAAACGGGGACGGGAAAAACGGCCGCTTACGTCCTGCCGATATTGAACCGACTGGCCAAGGAGCAGAAGCGCTCGGACGCGGTGAAGGCGCTGATCATGTCCCCGACGCGCGAGTTGGCACAACAGATCGATATTCAGTTTGAGGGATTTTCCTATTTTTTGTCGGTGTCGACGGTGGTTATTTACGGGGGCGGGGACGGATCGCTGTGGGAGCAACAGAAAAAGGGGTTGCGCCTGGGGGCTGAAATCGCCATCGCCACGCCGGGGCGCTTGCTCTCTCACATTCAACATAGTGATATTGACTTGTCGACCGTGGATTATTTCGTGCTCGACGAGGCCGACCGGATGCTTGATATGGGTTTCTTTGAAGATATCATGCAGATCGTCGAGAAGTTGCCGAAAGTGCGCCAAACCCTGCTCTTTTCGGCAACCATGCCGCCGAAGATCCGCCAGTTGGCCAAGAGCGTGTTGCGCGATCCCGCGGAGATTAACGTGGCCATCTCCAAACCGAACGAGGCGATCCTGCAGGCCGCCTACATTTGCCACGAGGGACAAAAAATGGGGATCATCGAGGAGCTATTTAATAAGCCTGTGAAGCATAAAACGCTTCTTTTTTCTTCTTCAAAGCAGAAGGTGAAAGATTTGGCATTCACTCTGAAACGAAGGAAATTCAACGTGGCTGCCATGCATTCCGATCTGGAGCAGCCGCAGCGGGAGGCTGTCATGCTCGATTTTAAGAATGGGAAGATCGATATTCTGGTGGCCACCGACATCGTGGCGCGAGGCATTGATATCGAGGAGATCGGGCTGGTGATCAACTATGACGTGCCGCACGATCCGGAGGATTACATCCACCGCATCGGACGCACCGCCCGGGCTAGTGCGGAGGGGGTGGCCATCACCTTTGTATCGACAATCGAGCAAGGCAAGTTCCACAGGATCGAGCAGTTCCTCGGCGAGGATATTTACAAGGTGCCCGTACCACCCGGGCTGGGGGAGGCTCCCCCGTACGATCCCAAGGCGTTTGACCACAACAACAGGGGCGGGCGAACCTTCTCGACCAAGCGCCATCCGCGAAATTCACGCAAGTAAACGCAGATGGCCAATCCCGAACATATCCTGCTAATCGGATCAATCTTGCTGCTGGTCAGCATCGTTGTAGGAAAAGCCGGCTTTCGTTTTGGCGTTCCGGTATTGTTGTTATTCTTAGGCGTGGGCATGTTGTTCGGGAACGACGGGTTTGGTGTACTCAAATTTGACGATTTTAAATTCACTCAATTCATCGGTATCATCGCCCTCAACATCATCCTCTTTTCCGGAGGGATGGACACGCGCACCTCGGAAATCAGGCCTGTGGCGGGGCAAGGGATTGTCCTGGCCACGCTTGGAGTACTGATCACTGCGTTGATTACCGGTTACTTCATCTATTTTATCACGGGACTGATCGGCGGTTTCATCTCCATGAGCTTCCCGGAGTCGCTGCTGCTGGCCTCTGTCCTCTCCTCCACGGACTCGGCCTCGGTATTCGCCATCCTGCGCACAAAAAAACAGGAGCTGAAGAACAACCTGCGCCCCATGCTGGAGTTAGAGAGCGGCAGTAACGACCCCATGGCTTACTTGCTGACCATTATCTTGATACAAGTACTACAGTCTGGAGACTTCAGTGTGGGAGGCATGTGCCTGAATATCTGCCTCCAGATGAGCATCGGGGCAGCGGCGGGATACCTGCTGGGGCGGTTGACGATCCTGTTAATGAACAATATCAACATCAACCAAGCGCTCTATCCCGTGTTGCTGCTGACGTGCGTCTTCGTGACCTTCTCGGTCACCGGGTTGCTCAACGGCAACGGCTACCTTGCCGTCTACCTCGCCGGGCTGGTCGTGGGCAACCACAAAGTGGTGCACAAAAAGAGCATGATGACATTCTTCGAGGGCTTCACGTGGCTCTTTCAAATCGTGATATTCCTCACGCTGGGACTGCTGGTAAATCCCAGCGAGTTGGTGCCCGTGGCCGGTCTCGGCATCTTCATCGGCTTGTTCATGATCCTCTTTGCCCGTCCGGCAGCGGTGTTAATCAGCCTCATACCTTTCCGGGAGATGAGTACGCGGGCGCGGTTATATGTCTCCTGGGTGGGTTTGCGTGGCGCCGTTCCGATCATCTTCGCCACTTACCCCGTTATTGCGGGAGTGCAGCATGCCTCGCTGATTTTCAACTCGGTATTCTTTGTCTGCATCCTCTCCCTGATCATCCAGGGAACCACCGTGGGCACCATGGGCAAATGGCTAAACCTCACGAAACCCGCCTCCAAGCCTACCGATTTCAACGTGGAGTTGCCCGAAGAGATCAAAGCCGCCATGTCGGAGATCGAGGTAATTCCCAGCATGATGACCAACGGACATCTGCTCATGAACCTGCAATTGCCGGACAACACGCTGGTGGTGATGATGAAACGCGGCAACAAGTACTGCGTGCCCAAGGGGAAAACCTCGCTCCAGATCGGGGACAAACTCCTGGTGATCACGGATGACGACGAGGAACTGCGGAAAACATACGAGAGCCTCGGCATCGAGGAGTACTCCATGCGCAAGAACGCGTAGGAGACCTCTCTATGCGCCATCAAAATTAGCCATTTGTTTTATCATCGCCTTTTGTCTAATTTCGCGTCACATCAATAATCACCATAAAACAAAAGTATCATGACTATTCAAGGAACAGAAACTGAAAAAAACCTGCTGAAGTCATTCGCGGGAGAGTCACAAGCACGCACGCGCTACACGTTTTTTGCAAGTGTGGCCAGAAAAGAGGGTTTCGAACAGATCGCGGGTACGTTCACGGAGACCGCCGAGCAAGAGAAAGAGCACGCCGAGCGCTTCTTCAAATTCCTGCAAGGGGGGATGGTAGAGATCACCGCCTCCTACCCCGCGGGAAGAATCGGCACCACGGCTGAGAACCTGCTGGCAGCCGCCAACGGGGAGAACGAGGAGTGGGAAGAGCTCTACCCCACGTTCGCGCAAGTGGCCGAAGATGAAGGATTCCCGGCCATCGCCACCGCTTTCCGCAACATCGCCACCGTCGAGGCCGAGCACGAACGGCGTTACCGGAAACTACTCGAACGGGTGGTTGCCGGGAAATTCTTCGACAGGGACGAGGAAATCATCTGGCAGTGCCGCAACTGCGGGTTTGTCTACAAAGGAGCCTCCGCTCCGAAGGCTTGCCCGGCATGCGCCCATCCGCAGGCCTACTTCGAGGAGAAAAAGAGCAACTATTAACGCGTCACACTAAATTCTCACTCTGGAAATGAAAACGATAATCAATACCGAGAAGGCACCCAAGGCCATCGGCCCGTACAGTCAGGCAGTCGAGGCGAACGGCACGCTCTACATCAGCGGGCAGTTACCAATCGACGTGGCCACCAGTCGCCTGGTAGATGGAGGCGTGAAAGAGCAGGCGGAACAGTGCTTGAAGAACATCGGCTACATCCTTGACGCGGCCGGCTACACGTTCGATAACGTGGTAAAATCCACCTGCCTGCTTTCCGACATCGCACATTTCGCGGAGATGAACGAGGTTTATACGCGCTACTACGCGGGCGATTGTCCCGCCCGGGCGGCCTTTGCCGTGAAGGCGCTTCCCGCGGGCGCACTCGTGGAGATTGAGACGATTGCGGTAAAGTAGGGATACCGTCTCAATATAATATCGCCCGCCGGGGCTTGTCTATCGGTAGAAAACACGTCTATCGATATTCAAGTTCCGGCGGGCGATCTTCGTATGGGATGATCCGACTGTCGGGCGATTCGCGGCAAGAACGTCGGTTACAATTTTTCAAAATAGGGCAGGCGATCGAGCGGGACGTCGATCGTTTCGGTTTTTCCTCCGCGGTAAATTTTCCCCCGTTCATCCCGCCATTTCCCGCGGGGGAATTTGACAGTGCGCCTATTCTCCTTCGTCACCACGGGCGCCACCATATACCTCTCTCCCAACATAAACTGATCATGGCACGTGGCGAAACCCTCGCCGGGGAAAGCGTACTCCATGTGCCGAACGATAGGTTCTCCCGTGCGCGACGACGACCGCGCACAATCCAGAATATAGCCCCCCATCTCCTCGTGCAGCCGGGCAGCGCGGCGCACGATCTCCACATTCTCCCGGCTCAGGATTCGCCAGGGAGAGACGGAGAATTGCATCATCGGCATCAGGGCATGCACCTGCGCGGAACGTATAAAGAGAGTCTGGTCAAACGTGCTAAGATCCTGGTGTATAAACGAGCCATACTGCCCGCCGCCAATCATATCCGGGCAGGTATAGGCATGTCCGAGCAACCCGGCGGCGGTCATATCCGGGATAAGGAGTTGCACGCCCGCCGTCCAGGAGTAGCTTTTGTCGCCCAATCGCTGCACGAGCGCCTCTCCCCCCATCTTCCAGGCTGCCCGAAACTCGTTAAAGGTGAAAGACAACCCGATTTTCGTCCACGCGAGCGTGTGATCCACCGACAGAGCATCCTTCGCATACCCCTCCACGCGGGCAGTCGGATAAAACGAGTTATCGCCGGCATCGAATTTGAACCCATCCACGCCATACTCTGTTTGCAAACGCGTTAGCTCGGCGATCAGGTACTCCGCGGCGTCGGGATTCGTCAGATCGAAACAAGCGCTCTGCCCGTTCCACCAGGGGATCACGGCGGGAACATTTCTCCCCCTCTGTTTCACGAGAAAACCCTTCGCCGACAAGAGCCGGTACTCCGGGCTATCCGGACTGACAAAGGGACATAGCCACAACATCACCTTGAATCCCAGTGCGTGCAGAGTATCGACCATCCCCTTGGGATTGGAAAAACGATCCGGTTTAAACTCGAAATTGCCATAATATTTCTGCCAATTATCATCAATCATGAGCACGCCCGGCGGAAACCCGCGGTCGATAATATCTCTGGCATACCTCAGAATATCATCCTGATTTTGATTATAGATCAACTCTATCCACGTGTTATACTGCGGCATCGTGAAGAAGAGTGTATCCGGCAACGCGCCGGTAGGGGGGAAATGCGCGGCCGACGCCGCCAGGTAAGCCTCCCGCAGCGTTTTCCCGGGATGGCGCACGGCAACCTCCTCGTGCGGTGATCGGATCACGATAGCCCTCTCCTCCACGCTGAAAGAGAAAGGATAATCGCTCCACGCGTAGCGCCCCTTGCTGGAGAGGAGGAGCGGGGCAACCTGGTTATTACTATTCTGCGTCGCCAGGTCATACTCCCGGAGCGGCTGCACGTAAGGCATTTTCGACCCCAGGCCAACAGCTCCGCCCCACCAGTACTCCCCCGGCTCGACGGTAATCCGGGTCACGTGGAAACTCTGCGCGCTCGACTCACTCCCCGTCAACACGGCAATGGCCGCGCAGCAAATCATCGTTAACATGTGTGTCTTCATATCTTCATTTTAAGGTTATTCCCCGGACGAAAGCCACGCCATCACCCGGTTTACTTTCTCCTCGAACTCCATATCGCCGCACAACCACCTGATTTCAAAACCCTCCCGTTCCATCTTGCGGAACCACGACATCTGGCGTTTCGCGAACTGGTGGATAGCCACGTTCAGCTTTTCTATCATCT
>JAIRXZ010000076.1 GCA_031267995.1 Odoribacteraceae bacterium
GGAGCTTCGGGTGGCCGCGCTGCCCAGGTTAATCAAGACATCGTCGTCCGGGAAATTATTGCCCGCCGCGCTCAGTCCATCCGTCTCGTACTTCTCGATCGAAAATCCACCCAATCCCACCAGGTGGTGGTGTCCCAATTGCTTCATGTAGGTGAGCGTGTTCTCCCACACGTAGGTGTAATTCTCGTTTTTCGAGATGGAAGCGTAGCTTTGTCCATCCTGGTAATACTTTCTCTGATAGGTATTGCTCTTGTTTATCGCGTATTTCAGGGTGCCCGTCGTTCGCGCCGTCAGGCCTTTGATGATGTCCCACTCCAGGCCCAGCGAGGCGGAAATATCCTTGTTCTTTCCCTCGTCCGTGTCCTTCAGGAAAAACAGGGGATTTTGGGTGTAATAGTCGATCATGTTTATGTTTCCATCCTCCGTGTACGCCGGGAGATCGGGGCGCATATCCAAGATACTGCCGATCAAATTATCCTTATCGTTCGTCGTTCGCGAGGAGGCTTTCAGCCCCAACTTAAAACGCAATATGTCCCGGATGGAAGCGTCAAAGTTCATATTTCCACCCAGCAACACGGAGTTACCCCCCTTCACGATGCCTTGCTGATCCTTGTAAAAGAACGAAACGTTGTAAGATGCCTCCTTGCTTCCCCCGCGGATGCCGAGGCTGTACTCTTGCGTGACGGCGTTGCGCGTCATCAAATCCCACCAATCCGTGTCCCCGTCGTAGTAGGCGTCACTCTTGAAAAAATCATCCGTGAGCGTCTGGAGGTCAAACTGACTGTGATTCGTGTTGGCGTTGAAATAGGCTTCGTCGATGTACATCCGGGTAAAATAATCCAGCGTACCCCGCGTGAAAAAGCTTGCCCGAACGGCCGCTTGCGAGAAATTAATATACTCGCGAGCATTCATCACCCCGAAGTTATTCGCCTCCAGCACCTGGATGCCGTGGCGGGTGGAGAACTCCATGGTCGGGGACATGCCCACTTTTCCGCGCCGGGTGGTCACCAGCACCACGCCGTTTGCCGCCCGCGAGCCGTAGATGGCCGTGGCGGAGGCGTCCTTCAGGATATCGACGCTCTCCACGTCCGTCAGGTTCAGGTTGTAGAGCGTGTTGGAGACATCCCCCGACGTGCCGGCGTTATACTCGGGCACACCATCGATAACCCACAGCGGCTGCGAGTTGCCCGACAACGAGGACGCCCCGCGGATGATCACCGAGACGGGCGACGTCGGCGACGCCGAGCTGATCATCACGTTCACCCCCGGCGTGCGTCCCTGCAACATCGACTGGATGGTGGCGCCCATCGGCACCGTTTCCAGCACCTTGCTGCCCAGGCGGGAGACGGCGCCCGTCATGTCCTTCGCCCGCGTGGAGCCGTAGCCGGTGAGCACGATCTCGTCCAGGTGGCCGATCTCCTCCTCCATCGTGACGTCCAGCGGCGCGTCGCCCGTCACCTCCGCGTACATCGTCCGCATGCCCACGAACGAGAAGCGCAGCGTCACCTTTCCCCCCGCCGGGCAGGCGATGGCGTACTCACCGCGGTCGTTGGTGACGACCCCTTCCAGCGTCCCGTCAATCACGACGGTGACGCCCGGCAGGGGCATCCCCGCGGGGTCTACCACCTTTCCTTTCACCTCTCGCTTCGCTTGTTGCGCGGTCGCCGGGTGGACGACGATCAGGCTTCCCGACCGTTGAAACGTCATCCCGGTGTTGGAGAAAACCCGCGCGAGGATGCTCTCCACCGCCTCCTCCCTGGCGCGCACGGAGAGGGTACCGAGGCCTCGCGTCTGCTCCACGTTGAAGACGAACGAGAGGTTTGTCTGTTTTTGTATCTCGCTGAACAGCTCGGTTAACGTGACGCCGTTCAGGTCGAGGGTGGCTTTTTCCTGCTGCGCCTTGACGTTGGCCGACACGCAGAAGATCAGGCCGAACGTGAAAACTCCCCAGAGCTTTACCGTCAACAGGATTTTTCGTCTACTGCTCCCGCGAAGGCACGGGCGCGATGGGTCTTTTTTCATACATTTAGTTATTAAGTGAATATTAGCTGGTCGCGAGGATGTTTTCTCAATGCTTGGGAAAGCTCCACGCGAGTTGTAAGACGTTTTCCACAACCGTGGAAAGGCCGTGCGGAATTTATTTAGCATTTTTTCGTCCGTGGAAAGGCTGCGCGAAATTGCAGCAGCGTTTTTTCGGCCGGGGGAAATCTGTTGCAATTTCGCACAGCGTTTTTTCGGCCGGGGGAAGTCTGCGCGAAATTGCAACATCGTTTCTTCGGCCGGGGGAAGTCTGTGCGAAATTGCAACATCGTTTTTTCGGCCGGGGGAAGTCTGCGCAAAATTGCAACACCAATTTTTCGGCCGGGGGAAGTCTGCGCGAAATTGCAACATCGTTTTTTCTGCCGGGGGAAGTCTGTGCGAAATTGCAACACCAATTTTTCTGCCGGGGAAATGCCGCACGGAATTGTAGCAGCGTTTCTTCGGCAGTGGGAAAGGTGTACAGAATTGATTTGGCATTTCTTCGGCCGTGGGAAAGGTGCACGGAATTGATTTGGCATTTCTTCGGCCGTGGGAAAGGTGTATACAATCCATTGAGCGTGTCCCAGACGTCGCGAGAAGGTCTGGCGTCGCGTGGCTCGCGTGTGATACATCATTGTCATGGCGTGGTTATTTTGGAGACGATAATCATCCTGTCGCGGATAGAGAAATGGACGTGCACCGTCTTGCCGATGGCGTTCAGGATGGTGTCGATGTTCTCGTAGCGCTGCACGCTGCCGGTAAAGTGGTAGTCCTTGACGCTGTCGTCGATGTAGGAAACCTCCACGTCGTACCAGCGGGAGAGGGTGGCGAGGATGCTCGCGATGTCCTCGTTTTCAAAGGTGAAGAAGCCGCTTGTCCAGGCGGTGTGCGCCCGCGCGTCCACCTCGCGGATGCCGACGAAACGACCGTCGGCGTCGAACTCCGCCAGCTGGGAGGGGAGCAGCGGGTGGTCGCCCGTCCCCGCGCCGCTGACGCTTACCCGACCGGTTACCAGCACTACCCGCGCGCGGGCGTTTTCGTGGGCGTTGATGTTGAAGGTGGTGCCGTGGACGCGGGTGGTGGTGCGACCGGCGATCACGATGAAGGGACGGGCGTCGCCGGCCACCTCGAAGTAGGCCTCGCCGGTCAATCGCACCTCGCGGCGGTCGCGGGCGAACGACGAGGGAAATTCCACGACAGTCCCCGCGTTGAGGTGCACGCGGGTGCCGTCGGAGAGGGTGAGCCGGTACTCCCCTCCTCGCGGGGTGATCAGGTGGTTCCACTTTTTATCGTCCTCGCCGGCGTCGGGGGCGGGGAGGATGGAGACGCCGCGGTCGGTCGGGCGCGAGAGGATCGAGTCGCTCCGGAGGGTAATGCCGCGGTCGGCGTCCAGCTCCACCGTTCGCCTGTCGTGCAATACCAGCAAGGCTTTCGAGGTGCCCGGCTGGATGGTCGCGGGGGGCGGGTAGGTGTCCGCCGGCTCCCGCCGCGAGAGGTAGAGGAGCGCCGCGATGCACAGGAGGGGCAGCGCGATGGCGGCCACGCGTTGCAGGCGGACGATCCGGCCGCGGGGGTGGCGGGCGGAGCGGATGTAGGCGATGTATTTTTGCAGTTCTTCCTCCTCGCGTTCCGGGGTTAGCACGAGGCCGTTGGTGAGGTGCCAGGCTTTTTTCAGTTGTCGGAAGCGGGCTTCGTTTTTTTCGTCCCGCATCCAACGGGCCAGGGCGCGTATTTCAGCGGTGGTGGCCTCGCCGTTTAGTGTTTTTATGATTAGATTGTCCATGGCTGTCGTTCGTCATTTACAGTTATGACGACCGTGCCGCGGTTTACCCCTAAAGGCGCCTTGCTAATTTTACCGAATGCCCCGCGGGGCGGGTTACATCGACATCGCTATCAGGCACAACAGCCACTCCAGATCCTCGCGCAGGCGCGAGAGGGCGCGGGTCATTTGTGCCTCCACTGTCTTTTCGGAGATTTGCAATCGTTCCGCGATTTGCTTGTTGGATAAGCCCTCGTACTTGCTCAGCACGAATATCGTCCGGCAGCGTTCCGGCAGGCGGGCGATGGTTTTCCGGAGTTCCTCGCTCACGGATTCGTTGTAGAGGGACATTTCGGCTTCCGGGGTCTGGACGATTTTGGAGAAGTAGAAGTCGAGCAGCTCGCGGTCGATGTAGTTGTGTTGTACTTTGCGGTGCTTGATGGCGTCCAGGCAGGCGTTGTAGACGGTTTTGTAGAGGTAGGATTTGATGGAGAGGGTGATCGCGATCTTTTTCCGGTGCTCGTAGAGGTGGCAGAAGGCCTCCTGGACGGTGTCGCTGGCCAGCTCGGCGTCGCGGAGTATCCGGTACGCGTAGCTGATCAGCCCCTTGTGGTACAGGTGAAAGAGATCCGTGAATGCCTCCTCTTTGCCTTCCCGGATGTCTCGCGTCCACTCGTCTCGTTCACGCTGCCCGCCTTCGCTTTTGTCCATGTTGTTCGACTTTCACCGGTGGGGGGGCGCCCCATTTGTCAGAAATTGATGGAGATTTTCTCGTTTCCAGGGTGCGGGGGGGTGGGTTCTCCCGGATTTTTTTCCCGCGCGGTTTTTCCCGGTTTTTCCTCGCGGATGGTGGTCTCCTCCGGGGCTTTTTCCGTTTCTTCCATCACTTTGATGACGATTTTGCCCGTCTCTTTTTCCTTTCCCTCCTCTGCTTCCATCTCGACGGAGAGTGTCGCGTTTTTCGGGATTCCGCGGATGATGAGTTCGGAGAGTTCGTCCTCGAGGTACTTTTGGATTGCCCTTTTCAGGGGCCGGGCGCCGTACTGCGGGTCGAATCCCTTGTCGGCAAGGAGTTTTTTGGCCGGATCGGTGATCGTTATCGTCAGCCCGATGTCCGTTACCCGCTTGAAGAGGCCGGCCAGCTCGATGTCGATGATCTTGTAGATATCCTCCCTGGAGAGGGCGTTGAACATCACCACGTCGTCCACCCTGTTCAGGAACTCCGGCGAGAAGGTGTTTTTCAACGCCTTTTGCACGACGCCGCGGGCGTAGTCGCTTTCGCCCGTGCGGTCGCGCGCGCCGAAGCCGATGCCGTTGCCGAAGTCCTTCAACTGCCGGCTGCCGATGTTGGAGGTCATGATCACGATCGTGTTTTTGAAGTCGATCTTCCGACCGAGGCTGTCGGTCAATTGCCCGTCGTCCAGCAGTTGCAGGAGGATGTTGAAGACGTCGGCGTGCGCTTTTTCAATTTCGTCCAGGAGCACCACCGAGTAGGGTTTGCGCCGCACCTTTTCCGTGAGCTGGCCTCCCTCCTCGTAGCCGATGTAGCCGGGGGGGGCGCCCACGAGGCGCGATACGGCGAATTTTTCCATGTACTCGCTCATGTCCACGCGGATCAGGGCGTCGTTGGAGTCGAAGAGGAAGCGGGCGAGCACCTTGGCCAGCTGGGTTTTTCCCACGCCCGTGGGGCCGAGGAAGATGAAGGAGCCTATCGGGCGGTTCGGGTCTTTCAAGCCGGCGCGGTTCCGGTGGATGGCTTTTACCACCTTTTCGATGGCCTCGCGCTGTCCCACCAGGCTTCCGTTCAGCTCCTCGCTCATCTGCAGCAGGCGCATGCCTTCCGTTTGGGCGATCCGCTTCACGGGCACGCCGGTCATCATGGCCACCACCTCGGCGACGTCCTCGGAGGAGATGGTCACCCGGTTTTCGCCCAGCGTCTTTTGCCATTCCGTTTTTGCATCGTCCAGGCGCGTTTGGAGGAGGCGTTCCCGGTCGCGGAAGGAGGCCGCCACCTCGAAGTTTTGCTGCTGCGCGGCCACGCGCTTGCTCTCTTTCACCCGCTCCATCTCCCGCTCGAGTTCCTCGACGGCGAGGGGGACGCTGATGTTCGTGATGTGTACCCGCGATCCGGCCTCGTCCAGGGCGTCAATGGCCTTGTCCGGCAGGGCGCGTTCGGAGACGTACCGCTCCGTCAGGCGCACGCAGGCGGTGATCGCCTCGTCCGTGTAGGAGACGTTGTGGTGATCCTCGTAGCGGGTTTTGATGTTGTTCAGGATGGTGAGCGTTTCGTCGAACGAGGTTGGCTCCACCAGCACCTTCTGGAAGCGGCGTTCCAGGGCGCCGTCCTTTTCGATGTTTTGGCGATATTCGTTGAGGGTGGTCGCCCCGATGCACTGTATTTCGCCGCGGGAGAGCGCCGGTTTCAGCATGTTGGCGGCGTCCAGGCTTCCCCCGGAGGCGCCGGCGCCCACGATGGTGTGTATTTCGTCGATGAAGAGGATCACGTCCTTGTTCTTGGAGAGTTCGGTGAGGATCGATTTCATGCGCTCCTCGAACTGCCCGCGGTATTTGGTGCCGGCGACGATGGAGGCCATGTCCAGCGAGATGACCCGCTTGTCAAAGAGCACGCGGGATACCCTCCGCTCCACGATGCGCGTGGCCAGTCCCTCGGCGATGGCCGACTTCCCGACGCCGGGTTCGCCGATCAGCACGGGGTTGTTTTTCTTGCGGCGACTGAGGATCTGCACCAGTCGCTCGATCTCCCGTTCCCTGCCCACGATGGGGTCTAACTCTCCCGCCTCGGCTGCCTTCGTGATGTCGAAGCCGAAATTGTCGAGCACGGGCGTGTTCGAGTTGCGGGATGGTTCGGCGGCCGCGGTGGGATACGAGGGTTCGTCGTCGTCATCCGCGTCATCGTCCTCGCCGTAGTCGGATTGCATTTTTGTTTTTTCCTTCAGGAGCGCCTCCTTGAATATCCCGTAGTCCACGTTCATGGATTTGAACAGGCGGGAGAGGAAGCCGGTGCGGTTCCGCAGCATGGCCAGCACCACGTGCTCGGACTCCAATTCGGCGTCGCCCAGCTCCCATGCCTCGTCGGACACGCGGCGCAGGATGCTGTTGGTGGCCAGGGTAAAGTCCATATCCTCGTCGTTTCCCGCGTGGTATCGTTTCTTTCCCATGCGTTGCTCCACGAGCTCCTTTAGCTCGCCACAGTTTATGCCCAGCGATACAAGTACGTTGATGGCGTGCCCGCCCCCTATTTTCAGAACACCCAGGAGGAGGTGTTCCGGGTAGACCTTGTCGTTGCCCAACCGGGAGGCCTCCTCGCTCGCCGACTTCATGATCAGCTTCAGTTTTGTAGTGTCTTCCTGTTCCATAATTACAGTCCTAAAGAGGGTGTAAAGGTAATCAATTTATTCGGAAGTGGCCGTTTCCAGCAGGTGATTAAACTCATCTTCCGACAACACGGGCACCTGGTGCTTGCGGGCGTTGGCCAATTTGCTCCCGGCATTTTCGCCCGCCAGCAGGTAGGCGGTCTTGGCCGACACGGAGTCGCTGACCTTCCCGCCCGCTTTTAATATCAGTGTTTTGAAATGGTCGCGCGGCAGGGAGAGCGTCCCGGTGATGACGAACGTTTTGCCGGCCAGCGCCTGGCTCTCCCCCTCCTGTTCGCGGATGGTGTTGCCGACGCCAAACGCGAGGAAACGTTCCAGCAATTGGCGGTTCTCCTCCCGTTCAAAGTAGAGGGTCAGGCTCCGCGCCATCTGCTCGCCGACGTCCCCCACCTCCATCAGCTGCTCGCGGGTGGCCGCGGCGATCGCCCGCGCGTCCTTGAAATGGCGGGCGATGTTGCGCGACGCGTTCTCGCCGACATAGCGGATGCCCAGCGCGAAGAGGAACCGCGACAGGTCGGCCTCCTTGGATCGTTCGATGCCCGCGAGCAGGTTGTCCACGGACTTCTCTTGCAGGCGGTATACGCCGAGCGTGTTCAGCTTGCGGACAAACTTCTCCTTCCCGTCCAGGAACCGGCGCACCCGTTCGGCATCCGCGGCATCGAGTATGGTCGCGATCTCCCCCACCGGCGCGGCAAACAGCTCGTAGAGATAGTCGAAGCGCGCGGCCAGCAAGCCCGCCTTGTGCCGGTCGATGCCCGGAATATCCATCGCGTGAATCACCCCGTCCAGGGGGACGACCCCCTCCTCCTCCGCCTCCTTCAGGCGCGTCAGCGGCTCGTTGAAGGGGCTGTTGAAATACTCCATGATTTTGTTCGCGAGCTTCCCCCGATCGGCCGCTTCGCCCAGCCATTCCAGGCCGAGCCACTCCTCCCGCCGCGCCGCGCTTGCCCTGGCGAGGCTCCCGAAGTGGAGGGCAATCTCCCCCGCTTGCCGTGCCGAAATGCCCCTGAAACCGATCTCGAAGGCGTAGATCACCCTCGACAACGGCACGCTGGTGACCACGTAACTCTCCGGGTAGATAATCTTTTCCAGCCCGATCAGCTCCTCGCGGCGCGACGGCAACGCGTAGATATCCGCCGCGTCCCGGATCATCCCCTCGGCCAGCAGCAGGTCGATGGTCTCGCTCCCCATCCCGTCGATATCCATCGCCTTGCGGCTGACGAAATGCTCGATCTTCCCGGCAATTTGCGGCGGGCAATGATCCTCGTTGGGGCAATAGTGGCGCGCCTCCCCCTCCTGCCGCACCAGCGCCGTCCCGCACACCGGGCAACGCGTGACGAAAGCGATTGCCGTCGCCCCCGGTTCGCGCGCCTCCTCGTTCACGCCGACGATCTTCGGGATAATCTCCCCCCCCTTCTCCACGTAAACGCGGTCATGGAGATGCAGGTCGAGGGCGCGCACGCTATCCTCGTCGTACAGCGAGGCGCGCTTCACCATCGTCCCGGAGACATGCACCGGCTCCAGGTTAGCCACCGGCGTGATGGCGCCCGTCCGTCCCACCTGGTAATCCACCCCCAGCAGGAGGCTCTCCACCCGCTCCGCCTTGTATTTATAGGCAATCGCCCAGCGCGGCGACTTGGCCGTGTACCCCAACTGCAACTGCTGGCGGATGCTATTCACCTTGATCACGATGCCATCTATCGGCACGGGCAACTCCCGCCGCCGCTCGTCCCAGGCGTGGATAAACGCCAGCACCTCCTCCACGTTCCGGCACAGGGCGGCGTGCGGCGGGATGTTAAACCCCCAGCCCCGCGCCATCTCTAAGCAACCGCGATGGTCGGGCGCGGGAGTCGCCTCCCCCGGTATGCTATAAAGATAACAATCCAGCTGCCGGTGGGCGACGACGGAAGAATTTTGCAACTTCAGCGTCCCGGCGGCGGCGTTCCGCGGATTGGCAAAGAGCGATTCGCCCGCCGCCGCCCGCTCCTCGTTCAGGCGATTAAACACCGCGAAGGGCATCAGGATCTCCCCCCTGATCTCGAACTCCTCCGGGAACCCCTCCCCGCGCAGGCGCAGCGGCACCGTGCGGATCGTCCTCACGTTGGCCGTCACGTCGTCCCCCTTCACCCCGTCGCCGCGGGTGACGGCCACCTTCAGCTCGCCCCGCTCGTAGCGCAGGCTGATGGAAGTGCCGTCATACTTCAGCTCGCAAGCGTACTCCACCGGTTCGCCCCCCACGCCCCGGCGCGTGCGATCGTCAAAATCGCGGATCTCTTCCTCTCCGTACGTGTTCGCCAGCGACATCATCCCGTGGACGTGCGCCACCTGCGGGAACTCGTTGCTCACGTCGCTGCCCACCCGTCGCGTTGGCGAGTTCGGGTCATCCAGCTCCGGGTGCAACGCCTCCAGCGCCTCCAGCTCCCGCGCGAGGGCGTCAAACACCTCGTCCGGCACCACCGGCGCGTTCTTCACGTAATAGAGATAATTGTACTCCTCCAACAACTCCCGCAATTCAAATATCCGTTCCATATATATAAGGTAAACGACGCGACAACCTGGCCAACATCGCCCGCGAAAGTACGCGAATTTCCCGTAGCCCGCAACCCCCGCTGCCACCGCGCGCGCCGTCGGGACGCCACCGGGGAGGTCAAATCCCCCGTCCGGGCGCCCTTTCCCGCGTGTGCATCCCGGTGACACCCCCGGTGCTGGCGCGGACTTGCAGTCCGTGCCGACGAAAAGACATCCTTTCCGATGGTGGCACGGGCTACAAGCCCGCGCCAGCGAAAGGGGAAACACGCCGAGGGGCGCCCTTTCCAACGGGTGCGCCCCGACGATGATACCGGTAAACATACCGGAGCGCCCCGCCCGGGCGCGCGTTCCGGGAAATTCGCGTACATTCGCGACTGTTTCTCACGAGAGCACGAAAATGGATACAACGAGACGATACCGGCAAATCCTCTGGCGATACAGGCGCGACCTGCTCGTAAGCCCCGCGTTGGTACTCGTCGGGGTCATCTGCGAGACGATTCAACCCCGCTTCATGGCCACCATCGTCGACGAGGGAGTGATGCCGCGCGACCTCTCCGTCATCAGCCGCGTGGGGCTACAGATGATACTCCTTTCGCTCCTCGGTTTCGCCGCCAGCGTCACCAACATCTACCTCTCCACGCGCGTCTCCGTCCGTTTCGGCGCCGACCTCCGCGGCCAGCTCTTCGGCGCCATCCAGCGTCTCTCCTTCGGCGCCGTCGACCGCCTCGCGCCCGCCTCCCTCATCACCCGTTTGGCCAACGACACCGCCAAAATCCAGCACGTGGTGATGATGTCCATGCGCATCCTCCTCCGTTCGCCCCTCATGCTCGTCATGGCCGTATTCTTCATCATCAACATCAACGTCAGCCTCTCCTTGATACTCCTGGCCGTCATCCCCGTGATGGTCGCCGGCGCCTACGGGATTGTCAGGACGGGCTTCCGCCACTTCGCGCGGGTGCAACTGAAAATCGACCGCCTCAACGGCATCGTCCGCGAAAACCTCCTCAACATGCGCGTCGTGAAATCCTTCGTCCGCGAGCCTTTCGAGGAGCGGAAATTCGCCGACGGCAACGAGGATCTCCGCGTCACCCTCACCCGCGCCGGCAACATCTTCGTCCTCTTTTTCCCCGCCATACAGCTGGTCACCAACGCCGCCATGCTGCTGCTCCTGTGGCTGGGAGGCGTCAAGGTAATCAGCGGCGAGATACGCGTGGGCGAGCTGGTAGCCTTCGTCAACTACCTCTCCCAGATCCTCGTCTCCCTCATGATGCTCTCCATGATCGTCACCAACGTCGCCCGCGCCGCCGCCTCCTCCGGCCGGGTGCTGGAGGTCATGGACGAAGCCGCCCCGACGCCTCGCCCCGCCCGACGACACCGC
>JAIRXZ010000123.1 GCA_031267995.1 Odoribacteraceae bacterium
TGGCGCGGACTTGTAGTCCGTGCCGACGAAAGGGTGTCCTTGCCGGAGGTTGCACGGGCTACAAGCCCGCGCCAGCGAAGGGGTAAACACGACGGGGGGGGACACACGCCGGGGGTGCACACATGGGGTAGGGCGCACGCAAGGCGCGCCCATACAGCATGACATCGGAAACATGGCAAGGGCGCACATGTAGGTGCGCCCCTACAGCATACTCCAATGGCTTCGACAAGCTCAGCCACCGCGGCTATTACGGTGGCTGAGCTTGTCGAAGCCACCACCATTACGGTGGCTGAGCCTGTCGAAGCCACCACCACTACGGTGGCTGAGCCTGTCGCTACGGTGGCTGAGCCTGTCGAAGCCCAATCATGACACCGGTGCTGGCGCGGACTTGCAGTCCGTGCCAACGAAAGGGTGTCCTTGCCGGAGGGGCACGGGCTACAAGCCCGCGCCAGCGAAGGGGGAAACACGACGGGGGTTAACGCGATAGGGCTATCACGTTCATGAAGCAGGCGGCGCAGTCAAATTCCAGGCGGAAGCGGCCGAGGGGGTTGGAGAGGTAAAGGGGGAGTTTGGGCGGGGCGAGGTTTCCATGTTTGAGGCACATGTCCCACTCGAAAAGCAGGCAGTAACGAGAGCGCATGACCACCTGGCCGCGGAGATGGTCGGGCGATTCAAAGGCGAGGGGGGGATCGAGTGGCCTACCCTCGCGGTGAGAAGGATCGGGCAGCTGGCCGTCGCTGTAACTACCGGGGGATTCAGAGGCGAGGGGGGGATCGAGCACCTTGCCATCGCGGTGAGAAGGATCGGGCGCCTGGCCATCGCGGGAACTACCGGGGGAATCGAAGGGAGGAGGCTCGACCACACCGCTCGCGCGGTAAAATTGCCGGGAGAGGGCGTTCGCGATATTCAGTCGCCGGTAATCCTCGCGGGGATCATCTCCATCCCGCGCGGGAATGACCAAGGGGACGCCCACGCGCCACGGTTCCTGCACCCATCGTTCGCGCGATAGCGAACGGCGGGCGGAGAGATCGTCCAGCAACAGGCGGCGGTAGCGGTTCACCAGCGAGGCGGGGGCGAAAAGGGGGTCGCCAACATAAAACACCCGACGACAACGGAAGGCGGTGCCACCGCACTTGGATACCTGGCGGCATATCTGCTGGTCGTTGCCGGGGCGGGTGGCCGGTTCCAGACGCTCGTCGGAACGGACGGAGGCGCGCGTACCGTCCTCGTCGACGGCCGAGAGGAGGAGGTGGCCGGCGTCGGCGCGTACCTCGATGTCGACGGCGATGGCGCGGACGCTCTCCCGGCGTTCGAGGAGGGTCTCGAAGGCGTGGTCGTGATTGCGGTAGAGCCACGTGCCGGGCGGCGGCGACACGGGGTCGTTGCACAGCAGGCGGTTGGCCTCCGCGCTGTTGACGAGGAAACCCTTCAGCTCGCCGCCCTCCAGGTAACAGAGGCCGTCGGCGTTGTGGATGGGTTCGAGGGCGTCGACGGTGAGGCGGCCGTCGCGTCCCCCCGTCACCCTCGCCACGCGCTTGCCGACGGACTTGGGGGTGTCCGCGTTGATCATCCCCCGCTGCCGGCCGGAGAAGAAGTAGGTGGTGAAGCCGCGGTTGAAACTCCGCGCGGGATCGGGCTGGAACGGGGCGGTGACCTCGCCGGAGGAGGCGCGGGCAATGCCCCGGCGGCGCGTCTCGGCGTCGAGGAGCAGCGAGTAGTGGCGCGTGACGTTGGCCACGTAGGAGGGTTCCTTGAGGCGTCCCTCTATTTTGAAGGAGGTGACGCCGGCGTCGATAAGCTCCGGGAGATGGTCGGAAAGATTCAGATCCTTCAGCGAGAGGAGGTGTTTGTCGCGCGCCAGCACCCGCCCGGCGTCGTCCGTGGCCGTCCAGCGGGCGCGGCATGGCTGGGCGCACTCCCCGCGGTTGGCGGATCGGCCGGTGAGGAAACGGGAGATGTAGCACTGACCGCTGAGGCCGACGCAGAGGGCGCCGTGGACGAAACATTCCAGCTCGGCGCTGACCTCGCGGCGGATCGTCCGGATCTGGTCGATGGAGAGTTCGCGGGCGAGGATGACGCGGCGGAAGCCCAGGCGGTCGAGGAATTTGACGCGCTCCAGGTCGTAGTTGTGCATCTGGGTGCTGGCGTGGAGGGGGATTGGCGGGAGGGCGATTTGCAGCATCGCCATGTCCTGCACGATGAGGGCGTCGACGCCGGTGTCGGCGAGGTCGCGGGCGAGGCGTTCGGCTTCCGGCAGCTCGCTGTCGTGAAGGATGGTGTTGAGGGCGACGAAGACGCGGGCGTTGTAGCGGTGGGCGTTCGCGACCACGCGGGCGATGTCGGCGAGGTGGTTGCCGGCGGCCGCGCGCGCGCCGAAAGCGGGGGCGCCAATGTAGACGGCATCCGCGCCGTTGGCGATGGCCGCCCGCGCCGCCGCCTCGTTTTTGGCGGGGGAGAGGAGTTCGAGGCGCGTCATTCCTCGTCGAAGAGGGGGCAGGGGATGTCCGGGTAGTTGTCGCCGTCGACCAGCGGTATGTCTATCCAGGCGCAGCCGGGGAGGTTGGCGGCGATGTAGCGGCGGAGGAAGGCGCGGGTGCCCTCGTCGATGGGGGCGTCGGCGGGCGGGTAGGCGTTGTAGGCGAGGGCGGCCACGCGTATGCCGTGCTGACGGCAAGCCTCGAGGGAGAGGATGGTGTGGTTGATGCTGCCGAGGCGGGCGGAGGTGACGAGGATGAGGGGGTGGCCGGCGTCCCGCGCGTAGTCGATGGTGAAATAGTCCGGCGCGACGGGGACGTACAGGCCGCCGGCACCCTCCAGCAGGACGATGTCGTGGCTGGCGGCGAGGCGCCGGGTGGCCTCGGCGACGCGGGCGAGGTCGACGCGCTCGCCGTCCATCTCCGCGGCCAGGTGGGGCGAGGCGGGGTAGGTGAAGACGTAGGGGCAGGTGGTGCCAAGGCGATCCTCCTCCGTGGGGGGGATGCCCATGACGCGGCGGTGCGCGAGGATGTCCTCCGAGATGCCGCGGCAGCCCGTCTGGATGAATTTCTGGGTGATGACGCGGCGGCCGCGGCGCGCCAGGCTTCTGGCCAAAAGACCGGTGACGATGGTTTTGCCGGCGTCCGTGTCGATGCCGGTGATGAAGTATACACTCATGGTTTATCGATTTTTCCGAGGCGGCGGCAGGTGAGGTAGAGGGGATGATAGGTGAGCGTCACCTTGCCGTCCAGGGCAAAGCGGTTGTTGTACTCGGCGATGAAGTCGGCGACGCGGCGGCGCGTCCAGATGGATCTGTCGCCGGAGACGTTGGCGCCGGTGCGCTTGAGGTGCTGGAGGATGGCGAGGGGGTCGGGGAACTCGACGAGGCGGAACTCCTCGCGAATCTCGGCGACCTTGAACCAGGGGGCGAGGAGGTCGATGATCTCGTCCTGGGCGCGGTAGTCCAGGCCGCCGCCGGTGGTGAGGCGAATTTCGCGGAGGTTGTACTTGCCAAAGGTACTGAACAGCATCAGTCCGCCGGGTTTGAGGACGCGGGCGAGGCGGTGGAAGGTGGCGCCGGGGTTTTCGAGCCACTGGAACGCGGAGGCGGAGACGATGAGGTCGAAGGGGGGAAGGGCGATCTCCTCGATGTCCCCCGGCAGGCAGCTCGCGGGGGGGATGCCGTGCCGGGCGGCCGTTTGCGCGCAGAGGTCGCCGACAAGGTCGTTGAGGAAGAGGATGTCGGGGGGGAACATTTTCCGCAGCTCCGCCGTCAGCAGGCCGGTGCCGCAGCCGATTTCGAGGACGCTGCCGGGCACGTAATTCAGGCTGTCCACCAGCATGCGCGACAGCTCGCCGGCCGCCCGCCGCTGGATGATGGCGTTGGCGTCGTAGGTGACCTCGCTTCGTTTGAAGCGTTGTTTGATCTCTTCTTTATCTATCTTCATAATTCATGATTAAATCCCAACGCGGGAGGCGGAAGAAGGGGTAGTGCCCCCCGGCAAGGCGGACGATGGGGCAGCGGCCTTGCCAAAAGTTTTGCTGATTTTCCTGGGGGAAAATACGGTCATTCGCGGAGATGTAGGCCTTGTCCCAGGCCAGCGGGGACGGCTCGTTGACGGCTTGCTCGCGGACGCGGCGCAGCTCCTCCACCTGCTCCGGGAGGGGGCGGAGGGGGCGGTGAAGGGCGGTGAAGGCGGGGCTGTCGTCGTCCAGGAGGCGGGCGAGGAATTTCTCCCATCCCCGCTGGTTCATGCCTCGCTCCGTGAGGGCGTAGATGGCCGCGGGGATGCCGAGGTGGTCGTCCACGGGACGCTCCGTGCCATTGAGGGCTACCGCCCGGCGCGGGACGATGCCCCACCTGCCCAGCAGCGCCGACGCCGTCCAGACGCCCATCGACCACGCGACCACGTCCACGGCGGCGTAGGCGGAGATGTCGGGGGGCGGCTCGGCGGAGATGTCGCGGTAATCGTGGAACGCCAGCGCGTCGGTGGCGCCTTGCAGGTGGTTGACGGCGCGCTCGTCCATTCCCCAGCCGTTAAAGAAAAGGAGGAGTCGCTCCCCTCCCTCTCGCTTCAACCACTTTTGCATCAGCAGGAGGTTTCGATAAAATCAAAGAGACAGTCGTAATCCTCGTCGGGGATGGCGGCGTTGAGGGAGAAGCGGAGGCGGGCGCCGTTCTTGGGGACGGTGGGGTAGCGGATGGGGAGGACGAAGAAGCCGTTGTCGCGGAATTGGCGCGAGAGGGTGACGCTCGCCTCGTTGCTCCCGCAGAGGCAGGGGACGATGTGCGATCCGCCGGTGACGTAGCCCCGGCCGGTCAAGGCGGCGCGGAGGCGGTCGGCGATGACGGCGAGGCGCTCGCGTTCGGGGAGACGGGCGGGCATCCCCCGGAGGATAAAGCGCGTCCAGGCGACGATGATGGGGGGGAGGGCGGTGGTGAAGATGAGGCTGCGCTGGGTGTTGACCAGGTATTCCTTGAAGAGGTCGTCGCAGGCGACGTACGCGCCGTGCGAGGCGAAGGCCTTGCCGAAGGTGCCGACGATGAAGTCGATGTCGCGGATGCATCCTTGCTCCTCGCAGCATCCCAGTCCGTTGGTGCCGCGGGTGCCGGCGGCGTGCGCCTCGTCGATGTAGAGGAGGGCGTCGTACTCGCGCTTGATGTCGCACAGCTCCTGCAGGTCGGCCACGTCGCCGTCCATGCTGAAGATGGATTCGGAGACGATGAAGACGTTCTCGTACTGCTCGCGGCTTTTGAAGAGGGTTTCGCGGAGGTGGTCGTAGTCCAGGTGGTGGTATCGGGCGAACTCGGCATCGCTCAGCCGCGCGCCGTCGATGATGCTGGCGTGGACGAGCTTGTCGGCGATGATCAAGTCGCGCTTGCCGGCCAGGGCGGGGAGTATGCCGATGTTGGCGTGGTAGCCCGACGCGAAGACGAGCGCGGCCTCCTTGGTGTACATGTCGGCGAGGTCGCGCTCCAGCAGGGTGTAGTAGGCGTGGTTGCCGGAGAGGAGGCGGGAGGATGAGGAGCTATAGGCCAGCGCCTCCACGTCGGTTTCGCGCTTGAATGCCTCGTACAGCGCGGGGTTGGAGGCGAGGCCGAGGTAGTCGTTGGAGGATAGGTTGAGCATCTCCCGGCCGTCGTGGTGGACGAGGAAGCCGTTGAACTGCATCTCGCGCAGGTGGCGGTAGTTGCCCGCTTCCTTGATCTTGCCGAGTTTGTCGCTGTATCGTTCCCTATTCATATTTGAAGACTACGCGCATGATGGCCGATGTGAGCTGGCGCAGCTGCACCGGGGTGATGATGTAGGGGGGCATCACGTAGATGAGGTTGCCGAAGGGACGTATCCACACCCCCTCCTCCACGAAGTCCGCTTGGACGGCGGCGACGTCCACCGGGTGCTTCATCTCCACCACGCCGATGGCGCCGAGCACGCGGACGTCGGCGACCTGGGCAAGCTGCCGCACGGGGGCGAGGCCTCCCATGAGCTGTCGCTCGATCTCCATGACGCGCTTCTCCACGGTGTTGTAGCCCTGCAGCAAGTCCAGCGAGGCGTTGGCGACGGCGCACGCGAGGGGGTTGCCCATGAAGGTGGGGCCGTGCATGAAGAGGCCGGGGGCACGCGAGCAGATGGTGCGCGCGACGCTTTCCGTGGCCATCGTGGCGGCAAAGCCCATGTAGCCGCCCGTGAGCGCCTTGCCCACGCACATGATGCCGGGGGTGATGCCGGCGTGGTCGCATGCCCACATCTTGCCGGTGCGGCCGAAGCCGGTGGCTACCTCGTCGCAGATGAGGAGGATGTCGTACATGTAGCATAGCTCGTATATCTTGCGGAGGTACTCGGCGGAGTAGAACCACATCCCTCCGGCGCCCTGGACGATGGGTTCTAGGATGACGGCGGCGATGCGCGTGTGGTTGTTGCGGATACAGGTTTGCATCTCCTCGATGTCCTCCTGCGGGCAGGGATCCCCGAAGCGCGACGTCGGCGCGGGGGCGAAGTGGTGCATCGGCAACGTGCCCCGGAAGATGGAGTGCATGCCCGTGACGGGGTCGCACACGGACATGGCGTTCCACGTGTCCCCGTGGTAGCCTCGTTTGATGGTGAGGAAGTAGCGCTTTTCCTCCCGCTCCCTGGCGTACCAGTACTGGATGGCCATCTTCATGGCTACCTCCACGGCCACCGAGCCGGAGTCGGAGAAGAAGACGTTGTCCATCCCCTCCGGGGCTAGCGTCAGCAGCCGCTCGGCCAGCTCCACGGCGGGCGCGTGGGTGAGGCCGCCGAACATCACGTGGGACATCGACGCCAGCTGCCGCTCCACGGCGGCGTTGAGGACGGGGTGGTTGTAGCCGTGCACGGCGCTCCACCAGGAGGACATCCCGTCAATCAACCGCCGGCCATCTTCTAATTCTATGTACACACCTTCCGCGCGTTTCACCGGGTACACCGGCAGCGGGTTCACCATCGAGGTATAGGGATGCCACACATGCTCCCTATCGTAGTCTAACAATTCATCTACAGTCATATTGAAATCAAATTATATGTAAATCTACTCAAGAGTGAGGGGTTTGAGAAACAGGCGCAAGGTAGCAATTTTTCGCCTATCGGGAAAAGGGTTTTTAACTTTAGCCGCAAATGGGTACCTTCGCGAGGGTATAACAAGCAATAATGTGATGGAAAAGATTGATCTGAACAGAATTTACAAGCGAAGGAGGAGCGACCGCGATATCTTCCAGGAGCTGATGCCGTTTAAGGTGAAGGAGGTTTTACTCGTCGCCAATTATTACGACGCGTACACGATCGAGCGCGAGGGGCAGTTCTCCGACAAGATCTTTGGCGAGTTCCTGCAGCTGAATCTCTTCACGGCTCCCCGCTTTACCTCCGTCGCCAGCGAGGAGGCCGCCCTCAAGGAGCTGGAGCGGCAGCGGTTCGACCTCGTCATCATCATGACCGGCCTGGATAAGGAGACCCCCCTCCTCGTCAGCCAACATATCAAGGCCGCGTACCCGGATATTCTCCAGCTGATGCTGGTGAATAACAACGCCGACCTCTCGCATTTCCACCAGATCGAGGAGGAGGTGATGAAGTCCGTGGAGCGACTGTTCGTGTGGAACGGGTCTACCAAAATCTTCGCCGCCATGACGCACTACCTCGAAGATAAGGAGAACCTGGAGGCCGATACCAAGCTCGGCGACGTGCGCGTGATCCTCGTCGTGGAGAACTCCGTGCGCTATTACTCCCGCTACCTGCCGCTGCTCTACTCCGAGATCATGACCCAAACGCAGGATATTATCAAGGACGAAACCGGCACCGACGAGCTGGGGCTGATCCTCAAAATGCGCGTGTGCCCCAAGGTGATCCTCACCAGCACCTTCGAGGAGGCCGCCGCCATCGTCGATAAATATTGCAATAACCTCATCGGCGTTATCTCCGACGTCCGATACCCCCGCGACGGCGGCGAGGCCGAGGATGCCGGCATACAACTCATCCGCTACGTGCAGCAGGTCGACCACCGCATCCCCTGCCTCCTCCAAAGTCACGAGGCCGAAAACGCCCTCAAGGCCGCCGAGGTGGGCGCCGATTTTATCAATAAAAACTCGCTCACCCTATCCCTGGATATTAAACAGTTTATCAAAAAGCAACTCGGATTCGGCGATTTTATCTTCCGCGACAAGCTGGGCGAACCCATCGACAAGGCCGCCAATATCGCCGAGTTCAAGCAAAAACTCGCTACCGTCCCCGCCGATTCCATCGAGTACCACTCCAAGCGCAATGGCATCTCCGCCTGGTTTATGGCGCGCGCGGAGATCAATATGGCCAAAAAATTGCGCCGCTATAGCTTTGAATATTTCCACGACCCGGAGCAGGTGCGACACTTTATCAGCACCGTCTTCGAAAGCTCGCGCCTCAAGAAACTGCGCGGGCGCATCATCAATTTCGACCCCGCGCTGGTCGATTCGTCGCACTATATTACTCGCCTCGGCAAGGGGTCGCTCGGCGGCAAGGGGCGCGGGCTGGCGTTCATCTCGCACTTTATCGAACACGTCTACCTCCGCAAGCTCATCCCCGATCTCCGCGTGGCCATCCCCAAGACGGCCATCATCGGCGTCGAGGAGTTTGACAATTTTTTCGAGATCAACGACCTCTTCGATCTCGCTTACGGCAACAAGCCCTTCGACCAGCTGCTGACCGCCTTCCGCGAGGCGCGCCTCTCCCCCAAGCTCGCGCAAAAACTGCGGCGATACGCCCAGGTGATGACCAAGCCGCTCGCCATCCGATCCTCCGGCCTGTTCGAGGATTCGCTCAACCAACCCTTCGCCGGCGTCTACGCCACCTACCTCATCCCCAATAATCACCCCGACCTGGAACGGCGCGTGCGCGAACTCGAAGATGCCATCAAACTCGTCTACGCCTCCACTTTCACGGATAATTCGCGCGCCTATTTTAAGGCCATCGACAGCCTCATCGAGGAGGAAAAAATGGCCATCATCATACAGGAGATCGTCGGCACGCCGCACGAAAACCGCTACTACCCGGATATCAGCGGCGTCGCGCAGTCGTTTAACTTCTATCCCTTCTCGCACATCCGCCCGGAGGACGGGTTTGCCGTGCTCGCCGTTGGCCTCGGCGTCCACGTCGTCGGGGGCGAAAAGGCGCACCGCTTCTCCCCCGCCTATCCCAAGCTGCACCTCGGATCCACCGCCGATATGATCCGCGATTCGCAGCGCACTTTCTACGCCCTCGACCTGGAACAACGGCCGCGCGATCTCTACGCCGAGGGCGAAAACGCCGCCATCCTCACCCACGATCTCAAAACGGCCGAGGCCGACGGCACGCTCGAATATAGCGCCACCGTCTACGATTTCATGAACGACCGCTTCGTCCACGATTTCAGCGTCCGCGGGCAACGCGTCGTCAACTTCTCCAAGATACTTCTCTACGACCAAATCCCCCTCGCCAAAGCCCTCCAGGTGCTCCTCGACATCTTTGCCCAGGCGCTCGGCTCCCCCGTCGAAATCGAGTTTGCCCTCAACATCGAGAACGGCGCGCCCGTCCTCTACCCGCTGCAAATTAAACCCCTCATCAAAAGCGAATACAATATCGACATCGATACCGTCGATATCGATCCCGAACGCGTCCTCCTCCGCGCCGATAAGGGCATGGGCAACGGAAAACTCGACTATATCCGCGATGTCGTCTACATCATCCCCGAAAAATTCGACAGGCTAAAGACCACCGAAATGGCGGCAGAGATCAAGATTATCAACCAGCAACTCGTCGACGAAGGGGCCAAGTATATCCTCGTCGGCCCCGGACGATGGGGCACCCGCGACCCGCTCACCGGCATCCCCGTCGAGTGGCCGGACATCTCCAATGCCAAGGTGATCGTCGAACAGGGACTGCCGGATTTCCCCCTCGACGCCTCCCTCGGCTCCCACTTTTTCCACAACGTCACCTCGCTGCACGTCGGCTACTTCGCCCTCCCCTACCACTCGGCCACCTCCTTCGTCCGCCTCGACCTCCTCGCTAACCAGGAGATCGTCAGCGAGATGACCTACGCCCGCCGCGTCCGCTTCCCCCAACCCCTCACCGTGTGGATGGACGGCCGCGCCCGCACCTCCATCATCGGCTACTGAGCCTCAATAACAGTCCCAGCTGTACGCCACCTCCGCGAAATCACCGGCCGCCAAATCGTCCGGCCGCGCCAGGAAATGGCAAAAACCGCCGCCGCGCCACGATACTTCCACGCCTCCCTCCACTCCCGACGCCAGCTGCAACAGCAACGCCGTGTGCTCCCGCGCGTAATCGTGGTACGCCCGCGGGTCTAACTGCGAAAACGACGGGTAGCCGCCCACCCGGTGACCACCGCAGCGCACGCGCTCGTACACCTCGTCCAGCAAACCCTCCGGCACCCTGTCCAGCGACCGCAGTTTGCCTCCCGTCACCTCGTTATAAAACTTCAACAGCAGGCCATCGAAGCGGAAATCATCGCCACCCATGCACGTCCGCTCCAGGCGGAAACGCAACCGCGCCTCGCCTTCCAGCGGGAACGCCACCGGCGCCTCGCCCTCCGGCATCGCCGGCGCCTCGCCCTGTTCCGCGTCCGTCGACACCTCCTCGTGAAACACCACGCGAAAGGCCTTTTGTGCCGTCAGCGTTTCATAATCCATCCCGTACTGCTCGTCGTTCCCCACGTAAAACTGCGCCAGTCCCCGCGTCGGGAACCCCTCCAACGCCGGCATCTCCCAAAAGTTCAACTGCGCCAGGAACCGCAACGGCACCTCCTCGCGACCTTCCCGACGCTCCCGCGGGAACGCGAATCCCGGCGGCAAATAGGGGACGCCACCCAACTTGCTCTCCCACGGCGCGCACGACTCCCGCGACGGCAATACCCGCACCGTCTCCACCGACGTCTGCTTCTCGAACAACTCCACGATACGCCCGGCCACGTCTCCCGCCGGCGCCACTTCCTTATTCCCGAATAACTTACCAATGAATCCCATAATGTATATTTTTAACAGAACACCGCGAATGTACGCGAATTTGTCGGAAAACCACGAGCGAGAATCAGCACGACGAGAGGGCACGACGGCCAACACATCGGGATGCGCACACCGAGGGTGCACCCTCTCCCCCACACGCATCCCAACGCCTCCCTCCCGTGCTGGTGCGGACTTGCAGCCCGTGCCAACGAAAGGGTAAACACGCCGGGGGGGAGATGGTGCGTCCTCGGCCGGTCTATAAGCGTGTCAGCCAGGTCGTGGATTTCTCGCTAAATGCTTTCATACCCGTTGTTGTCGAAAACTTGAAAATACAGGAGTTTCTGCATAACACACTTGTGCAAAGGATATGGATACATATTTGATGGCTGTCACGGACGTGCGTGATGGCTGTTTTTACACCCGAAACGGGTGTAAAAACGGTCGGAATGGGGGTAGTGAAGTTCGTCGGCGTGGTGACACGTGGCGGGTGCGTCGCGCGTTTACCGTTCGAGGCTGTCGAGGATTCCGCGGGCGGCTCGTCGGCCGTCGCCCATGGCGAGGATGACGGTGGCGCCGCCGCGGACGATGTCGCCGCCGGCGAAGAGGGGGGGGAGGCTGGTTTG
>JAIRXZ010000202.1 GCA_031267995.1 Odoribacteraceae bacterium
CCGAGGCCCGTCATCGTTCGTTTCACGTGGCCAAAGGTAAGAAAAGCAAACGATCATGCAACGGCCGGGCACCTTTTCCCGCGGCGCGGCGAACTTCCCGCTCGACCGGGAACCACCAACACGATGACGCCAAGGCACGCGGTCGCGAAGACATGGGCTTCGACAAGCTCAGCCACCGGGGTGGTTATTGGAGAATGCTGTAGGGGCGAATAATTATTCGCCCAAACACGTTTCGTCATTGTTGTCACCGGGGCACGCGGGGAAGGGCGAATGATTATTCGCCCCTACACCTTATATATATGCCATCCCCTACTCCTTATATATACTCCCCCACTCCTTATATATATATCCCCGCCTGCCGCGTCTTCTCCCCTACTCCTTATATATACAGGCCCACTCCTTGTATGTATATCCCCGCCTGCCGCGTCTCCTCCCACACTCCTTATATATATATATCCTCACTCCTTGTATATACCTCCCCGCCTGCCGCGGGACGCGGCGCCATCTGGAACGGCCTCGCGTTGGCGGTGAATAATTCTCCCCGCTTTCTTAATTATTTTCCAAAGAATTTAGTACTTTTGTCATGCTTTAAATAACATACTCATGGAACTAGAACAATCTAAACATGCACTGCCGGGGCTAAAGGAAAAAAGACTGCAACAGAAGAAGGATATTCTTACTTTTTTCTACAAGCAAGGCAGGCTGTCGAAACCGGAAATCTGCCGGATGACCAACATGACGGCGCCAACGATTAACCGGATCATTAACGAGTTGATCGAAACGAGGTGGGTGGTGGATTGCGGGGAGGGCATATCGGTGGGGGGGAAACGTCCCCACCTCTTTTGCCTGAACCCGGACGCGGCGTACGTGCTGGGGGTCGACCTCGGGCGGGTGCACCTGAAGATCGCCCTGTTCAACTTGCACCGGGAGGTGATCGGGAAGATCCACACGTTCCCGTCGATGCTGGAGCGGGCGTCGAACCAGGAGAACCTGACGTACTTACAGGAGAAGACGAGGGAGGTGATTATCCGGTCGGGCGTGCCGCGGGACAGGGTGAAGGTGGCGGGGGTGGCCGTGCCGGGGCTGATCGACAAGGAGGGAAATTCGTATACTTACCTGATGTTCGAGAATTCGAGCCTGAAAAAGGAGCTGGAGCGGCTGCTGGGGATGCCCGTGCTGCTGGATCACGACTCGAACGTGATGTCGATTGCCGAGCACACGTTCGGCGCGGCGAAGGGGTCGAGTAACGCGCTTTGCATTAGCGTGAGCGAGTGTATAGGGATGGGGATGATCCTGAACGGCAAGCCGTATTCGGGCGCGCTGGGGATGGCGGGGGAGTTCGGGCATATCCGGCTGTCGGGGGTTGACCTGCCCTGCTATTGCGGGAAGACGGGGTGTTTGGAGAGCGTGGCGTCCGGGAGGGCTATCGTGACGGCGGCCAGGGAGGCTATCCGCGACGGGAAGAAAACCGCGATCGAGGCTTGCGCCGCGGGGGAGGAGGTGACGCTGACGCACGTGATCACGGCGGCTATACAGGATGATATTTTCGCCATCGAGCTGCTGCAGCGGGCGGGGGAGAAGATCGGCGAGGGGATCGCCACGCTGGTGCATCTCTTTAACCCGCAGTTGCTGGTGATCGGGGGCGAGATCGCCGGCGCCGGGGAGCATATCACCGCGCCCGTGTTGCAGGCGGTGAACAAGTACACGCTGAGCAGGCTGCGGTCGCAGTGCGAGCTGAGGCTGAGCACGCTGAACACGCGGAGCGTGATCATGGGGACGCTGATGATGGTGATGCAGGATTTGTATTACGACGGGAATAGCGACTTTTTCCAGCTGACGATGCAGTTCAAGGGTAATTAATTCTTTTTATATATGATGCTTACTTCTAATATCGTGACGGGGGAGGGTACCGACCGGTTCGAGAAGATCCCGGTGCGGATTTTCGCCTCCCCGGCGCTGGCGGTGAAGGCTATCGCCGCCGAGATTGCTAATACCATCCGGGAACGGGAACGGGAGGGACGACGGTGCGTGCTGGGGCTGGCCACGGGGATGTCGCCCGTGTTGTTGTACCGGGAGCTGACGCGGATGCACCGGGAGGAGGGGTTGTCGTTCAGGAACGTGGTGACGTTTAACCTGGACGAGTATTTCCAGGTGCCCAAGACGAGCGAGCAGAGTTATCACGATTTCATGCAGCGACACCTGTTTGATCACGTGGATATCGACCCGGCGAACGTGCATATCCCCGACGGTTCCCTGAGGATCGACGAGGTGGACGCTTTTTGCAAGGGGTACGAGGCGGCGATCCGGGAGGCCGGGGGGATTGATATCCAGATCCTGGGGATCGGCCGGACGGGGCATATCGGCTTTAACGAGCCGGGGTCGCTCTTTACCTCCAGGACGCGGCTGGTGTACCTGGACGAGCTGACGCGGAAGGACGCGATCAAGGATTTCGGCGGCCATGATAAGGTGCCCGCGCGCGCCATCACGATGGGCGTGGGGACGATCATGAAGGCGCGCCGCGTGTTGCTGATGGCCTGGGGCGAGAAGAAGGCGCCTATCATCAAAACGGCGGTGGAGGAGAGGATTACAAGCCGGGTGCCCGCCACGTTCCTGCAGGAGCATCCCGACGCGCGGTTTTTTATCGACGAAAAGGCGGCGGGGGAGCTGACGCGCGCCAATTTCCCGTGGCTGGTGAGCGACGTGGAGTGGAACGATAAGTTGATCCGCAAGGCCGTGGTGTGGCTGTGCGAGAAGGTGCAGAAGCCGATCCTGAAGATCGAGGACAGGGAGTACGAGGAGTTCGGGATGAGCGACCTGGTGAAACGGTTCGGCTCCGCGAATAAGGTAAATATCAAGGTTTTTAACGATCTCCAGCACACGATTACCGGGTGGCCCGGCGGAAAGCCCGACGCGGATGATTCGACGAGGCCGGAACGCGCCGCCCCGTTCCCCAAGCGCGTGCTGATCTTTAGCCCGCACCCGGATGATGACGTGATTTCGATGGGAGGGACGTTCGCCCGGCTGGTGGAGCAGGGACACGAGGTGCACGTGGCGTACCAGACGTCCGGGAATATCGCCGTGGCGGATGATTACACGCGACAGGTGCTGGATATCGCCGCCACGTTTAACCACCTGATGGAGGGACGGCAGATCCTGGAGGACGCGCTCGATCACCTGAAGGGGATTATCGACCGGCGGCAGCCAGGGGACACGGAGCCGCGGGAGTTGCTGGCGTACAAGGGGGCTATCCGAAGGGCGGAGGCGCTGGCCGCTTGCCGCTACGTGGGGGTGCCGAGGGAGCGGGTGCATTTCCTGGATCTTCCCTTTTACGAGACCGGGTCGGAGAAGAAGAATCCCCTGGGCGAGGCGGACGTGTGCGTGGTGACCGAGTTGCTGCGGGAGATTAGACCCCACCAGGTGTACGCGGCGGGGGATCTGGCCGATCCTCACGGCACGCATGGCATCTGCCTGGAGGCTATCCTGCTGGCTTACGACGTGGTGTGCGACGACGATTGGTTCCGCGATTGCTACACCTGGTGGTACCGCGGGGCGTGGCAGGAGTGGCACGTGGAGAACGTGGACATGGCCGTGCCCATTAGCCCGTCGGAGCTGGCGATCAAACGCAAGTCCATCTACAAGCACAGTTCGCAGAATAACGGGCCGCTCTTCCCCGGCGATGACCCGCGGGAGTTCTGGCAACGCGCCGAGGAGCGCAACCGACACACGGCCGATCTGTACGACAAGCTGGGAATGGCAGAGTACGAGGCAATGGAGGTGTTCGTCAGGTATAATCACGAGAGGAAAACGGGGGACGCCAACTGATTTAGGCGCGAAAGTTGCCCCGTTCTTGATAAAAAAAAGTACATTTGCACCCCCGCCACACGACGGGGGTCGCCATTTGGCGCCACACGATAATTATATTACAAACTCCCCGTGCCGAAACGGGGTTAAAACATCACAAAATTAATGAGTACAAAGTATGTTTACACCTTCGGCAATGGTAAGGCCGAAGGTAGAGCAGACATGAAAAACCTGCTGGGAGGCAAGGGCGCCAACCTTGCCGAGATGAATTTGATCGGGGTGCCCGTGCCCGCCGGGTTCACCATCACCACGGAGGTGTGCACCGTGTATAATCAACAGGGGCGCGCCGTGGTGGAGCAACTGATCGGTGAGAAGGTGAAGGACGGCATCGCCGCCACGGAGCAGATCATGAACGCCAAGTTCGGCTCCAGGGGCGAGGCTTTCCCCCTCCTGGTGTCCGTGCGCTCCGGGGCGCGGGTGTCCATGCCGGGACTGATGGACACGGTGCTTAACCTGGGCATGAACGACGATGCCGTGAAGATCGTCGCCGACAAGTCGGGAAACCCGCGCTTTGCCTGGGACTCCTACCGCCGCTTCGTGCAGATGTACGGCGACGTGGTGATGGGCGTGGCCGCGGCCAAGGGGGAACACAATCCCTTCGAGGCGGAGATCGACAAGCTCAAAAAGGAGAAAGGGGTGAAGAATGATACCGATTTCTCCGCCGATGACCTGCAGGTGCTGGTGGCTCGCTTCAAGCAAGTGGTGAAGGAGCGGACGGGGAAGGTGTTCCCGACCGATCCCTGGGAGCAGCTCTGGGGCGCTATCTACGCCGTCTTCGATTCGTGGATGACCGAGCGCGCGATTCTCTATCGCCAACTCAACCAGATCCCCGAAGAGTGGGGAACGGCCGTCAACGTGCAAGCGATGGTGTACGGCAACATGGGTGCTACTTCCGCCACGGGCGTGGCGTTTACCCGCAATGCCTCCACCGGGGAGAATATCTTCAACGGCGAGTACCTGATCAACGCGCAGGGCGAGGACGTGGTCGCCGGCATCCGCACGCCCCAGGAGATCACCATCGAAGGGTCGCGCCGCTGGGCTGCCCAACAGGGTATCGCCGAGGAGGTGCGCGCCGGGCAGTATCCCTCGCTGGAGGAGACCATGCCGAACGCTTACGCCGATCTGAATGCTACCCAGCAGAAGCTGGAGGATTATTTCCACGACATGCAGGATCTCGAATTTACCATCCAGGACAATAAACTGTGGATGTTGCAAACCCGCAACGGCAAACGCACCGGCACCGCCATGGTGAAGATGGCCGTGGATATGTTGCAGGAGGGGTTGATCGACGAAAAGGGCGCCCTGCTGCGCCTGGAGCCGAACAAGCTGGACGAGCTGCTGCACCCCGTCTTCGACAAGGACGCGCTGAAACGGGCGAACGCCCTCACCAAGGGGTTGCCCGCGTCGCCGGGAGCCGCTTGCGGGAAGGTGGTTTTCTTCGCTGACGAGGCCGAGGAGTGGAAGGCAAGGGGCGAGAAGATTATCCTCGTGCGCCTGGAGACCTCCCCGGAGGATCTGCGCGGGATGAACGTGTCGGAGGGTATCCTCACCGCCCGCGGGGGCATGACCTCGCACGCCGCCGTGGTGGCAAGGGGCATGGGCAAGTGCTGTGTCTCCGGCGCGGGGGAGGTCGAGGTGGATTACGAACACCGCTGCTTCAAGGTGAAGGGCGTCACCGTCAAGGAGGGCGAATGGATCTCCCTGAACGGCTCTACCGGTCAGGTGTATGTCGGCGAAATCAAGACGACTGCCGCCGAACTGTCCGGCGACTTCGGTAAGATCATGGATATGGCCGAAAAGCACACCCGCATGCACGTGCGTACCAACGCCGATACGCCGCGAGATGCCAAGGTGGCTCGCGAGTTCGGGGCAAAGGGCATCGGCCTCTGCCGCACGGAGCACATGTTCTTCGAGGGCGACCGCATCAAGGCCGTGCGCGAGATGATTCTCGCCGACGACGAGAAGGGACGCCGCGTGGCGCTCGAAAAGCTGCTGCCCATGCAACGGGGCGACTTCGAGGGGATCTTCGAGGCCATGAACGGACTGCCCGTTACCGTCCGCCTGCTCGACCCGCCCTTGCACGAGTTTACCCCGAACGATCTCCCGGCGCAAAAGGAGATGGCTATCGAAATGGGGATCCCCGTGGAGAAGGTGATCTCCAAGGTCGCCTCCCTGCACGAGTTTAACCCGATGCTGGGACACCGCGGTTGCCGCCTCGGAAACTCCTACCCGGAGATTACCGAGATGCAGGCGCGCGCCATCATCGAGGCCGCATGCAACCTGAAACTGAAAGGGCTGGATCCCCGTCCGGAGATCATGGTGCCGCTGGTGGGCGAGTGCAAGGAGCTGAAACTCCAGGCTGCCCTCATCCGCGACGTCGCCGAGAAGGTTTTTGCCGAAAAGGGCATCCGCGTGGATTACATGATCGGTACCATGATCGAGATTCCCCGCGCCGCCCTCACCGCCGACCAGATCGCGAGCGAGGCCGATTTCTTCTCCTTCGGCACGAACGACCTTACCCAAATGACCTACGGCTACTCGCGCGATGACGCCGCGAAGTTCCTCCCGACCTACGTCAACCGCGGGATCCTCAAAAACGATCCCTTCGAGATCCTCGACCAAACGGGTGTCGGGCGGCTCGTGGAGATGGGGGTATCCCTCGGACGCTCCGCGAAACCCAACCTCAAAGTCGGTATCTGCGGCGAACATGGCGGCGAACCCTCCTCCGTCATCTTCTGCGACAAGGTGGGCATGAACTACGTCTCCTGCTCCCCCTACCGCGTGCCCATCGCCCGCTTGGCGGCGGCGCAGGCGGCCATCGCGCACAAGTAAGCGAGCGAAGGCAACCGCGAGCAAGCCCTCGCCCGGCCGGCGCGAACAAAAGCGCGACCAACGAAGGCAAGCGAGCGACCGACGAACGCTACCACGCGATAAAGACTACCCCGGCAGGCATCCCCCGCCGGGGTTTTTCACGTCCCGACGCCCCCCGCCGGGGAAAATGCCGCCGGTTTTTCGCCGCCGCCGCGGTGTAACGGGAGAATTTTTTATAGATTCGCGACACCGACGCGCCCGACGGGGCATCCCCACGCGCACGCGGTCATCAAACAAAAACCCTTATGACAACACACCAAATTGCTGCCCCCCTCCCCCGCCCGACGGATGCCGGGGAAACGCGCGCGGACACCCCCCGGCCGGGGTTTTGTTCCCGGAAACTGCAACCAGAAAACCCCGACCGGGGTTTTTCTCCCGGAAACCGCGGCAAGAAAACCCCGACCGGGGTTTTTCTCC
>JAIRXZ010000009.1 GCA_031267995.1 Odoribacteraceae bacterium
CTTTTGGAAAAACACCCGTCCCCCCGACCATCCCCGAACCGTTCATCGTTTCATTCCGTTTCATAAATTCTTCGTGTTTAAACTATTTGACTACACGCGAATATATAAAATATTGACACACCCGCCAGCCACGGGATAAAACCTCAACCCCTGGGCGTCAACTCACTCAAATTCATTTGCTATCTGTTTTATTGATTAAAATCTCATCCCGAACCTTTTTGCTCAGCGAATTAAAAATCAAATCATGCGAACCATCCAGCAATCGCTTCAACACAGCCACGGGAACACGCCCGTTCAATCGCGCCGAACTCCAATGCACTTTATTCAAATAATATCCGGGCACGATATCCCCGTACCTCTCCCGCACCTCCGCGCCAACCTCCGGATCATGCTTCACCGAAACAATCGGAACCCCCTCTTTATCACTACCAACCAGCGCGAACATCTTCCCGCGGACGGCATACCGCGTGGCATCCCACTCCTCCTTGTAATCCTCCTCGGCACCCGCCTTGGCGAGGCAATACTCTCGAATAAAATCGTACTCCATATCATTAAATTTTTCAGCGAAAATACGCGAGACCGGCCAAACGGAGCGTGTAAAAAATCGACTTTTTTAACCCCGCGGCGCGCCGGGAACATCCCCCGACAACATCTTGAACTCCTTGATCAAGTGCGCGTGATCGTAATACCCGCACTCCACGGCAACAGACAGCAAATCCCCGCGCGGACGCCCTTGCAAGCACCGCGCGGCGCGCGTAAACCTCGCGACCCTGGCAAACATTTTGGGAGTGATGCCAATTGCCCGTCTAAATTTTCGTTCAAAATGCCTCTGGCACAGGCAAACATCAGAAGCCACCGCCGACATGGACAACCCTCCCCTCGCGCGACAGATCAACTCGACGGCCCGCGCCACCTGCCTGTCGGGTTGATACAAACGATCGAGGCGACTCACCAAAAAATCATCCAGCCGTTGAAAAATCCCTCGCGCCAGCCACTGTTCGGATAATGCCTCGTGAAAACCGGGAGGCATTTCATAAAAATCATACAATATCTCGTAAAAATCATCACCAAACAGCGTCTCCACCAACGCCAACTCGACATGCTTATCGGTAAACTCCCCGACAGGCACCCGCGTAAACGCCGTAATCCCCGCCGGCCTGAATCGAATCCCGAACATTCGCGTGGAACCCCTGGCATTTACGCGCAAAAACGTCGTCATCGTCCCCACTATCCCGACACGACACGCGTTCTCCGCCCTGTCAACCGAAAAAACAACATCCACACAACCGTCAGGCAGCACCTTGTACCACTCCCCCTCGCTCGCAAAACCATCACCAACCCAGTAAGTTTCGACATACGGCCACAATAACGCGTTAACGGGATACTCCTTGTACAACATCTATTTCGATTTATTTGCAAACACACGCCTTTCAAAAAAAAATGGCCGCGCGGCCATTTTTTTTTCTTACCCGTTTCGGGTTTTTATTCATCCGTTTCGGGATCCTTCCTGTCTACTCCCTCACCCGTTCGGAATAGGTGCCATCCTGGGTATTGATACGGATTCGGTCGCCGATCTCCACGAAGAGGGGCACCAGCACCTTGGCGCCTGTTTCTACTTCTGCCCATTTTTGGGCGGTAGACGAGGCGGTATCCCCCTTCAGGCCAGGCTCCGTGTAGGTCACGGACAGCACCACGGTAGGCATTAATTCCACGTAGAGAGGAGTTTCCGTATCGGCATGCACCACCATTTCCACGGCATCTCCCTCCTTGAGGAACCCCGCGGAATTAATCAATTCCTTGGCCACGTTCATTTGTTCGTACGTCTCCGCGTGCATCAGCACGTAATCCTCGCCCTCCATGTAGAGGAATTGGAACGGTCGCCGTTCGATGCGCGCCACGTCCACCTTGACCCCCGAATTAAAAGTATTCTCGACCGTCCGTCCGGTCTTCACGTTTCTCAATTTCGTCCTCACGAACGCCGGTCCCTTGCCGGGTTTCACGTGTTGGAACTGGGTGATGGTGTACAAATCATCCTTGAAGACGATGCACAAACCGTTTTTAAAATCTGCCGTTGTTGCCATCCGTTGATAGTATTAATTATAATTTTTTTCGCGACGCGAATATAGGCAATCGGGGTCGGATTCTCAAAAATCGCGGATGGTTAGTTGCAACTCCGCCACGGGCGCGGGGAGGACGTCATGCTCCAGGTAATCGAAAGTTGCCAGGGCAATCATCGCCGCGTTATCCGTCGACCAGCGCAGCGGCGGCAGGCACAGCTCCACGTTCATCTCCCGGCACAACCCCGCCGCGGCCTCGCGCAACTGCGGGCTGGCGGCAACCCCTCCCACGATGACGAAAGAGGCTGACGGATAATTCTTCAGCACCTTACGCGACTTCTTCACCAGCACCTCCATCACCGAGGCCACGAACGAGGCGGCCACGTCGCCCGCCACGGCATCCGGCACGGACTCCATGTAGCGCGCCACCGCCGATTTCAGTCCCGAAAAGGAAAAATCAACCCCGGCGTCCAGCATCGGACGGGGGAAGGGAATCGCGGCGCGTCCCTCCTTCGCCAGCCTGTCCACGGCGGGGCCTCCGGGATAACCCAGCCCCAGCATCCGCCCCACCTTGTCGTACGATTCGCCGACGGAATCGTCCCGCGTCGTCCCCAGCAACTCGATCTCCGCGGTATTTTTCATGTAAGCCAGCAGCGTGTGTCCGCCGGAGACCAGGAGGATGGTGGCGGGATACTTCACGCGTCGCTCGCCGAGATCGGCGCTCCGCAGGTGCCCCCTCAGGTGATTGATGCCGATCGTCGGGATGCCCCAGCCGATGCCGAGCGCCGCCGCCGTGTTCAGCCCGACGAGCAGCGATCCGATCAGCCCCGGCCCGCGCGTCACGCCAATTGCCCGGAGATCCCGCGGCGTCACCCCCGCCCTCGTCAGCGCCTCGTGCACCGTGGGGAGGATGGACGCGACGTGCGCGCGGGCGGCAAACTCCGGGTAGATGCCCCCGAAGGCCTCGTGCACGTCCAATTGCGACGAGACGATGGAGGAGCGTATCGTCCCCTCCCCGTCGACGATGGCGACGGCCGTGTCGTCGCAAGAGGTTTCTATTCCGAGAATTAAGTCAGTCATGATTCCATAATTTTTTTGATTATCGCCGGGTCGATTAGTCCCACGCGCTCGACGACGGGGGGCGACGGCCGGCAATTCACGATGGTGGAGGGCACCTCCTTGCCCGCCCCCCGTTCCACGACGAGGTCGGGCATCCCGTTCAGTTGCTGCAGGATATCCGCCACGCGCTCCGGCGTGCAGGGATTTCCGTGGCGGTTGGCGCTTGTGACCAGCAAGGCGCCGGTCAGCCGCAACACGGAGCGCAGGAAATCGTCGTCCGGTATCCGCGTGGCGATTTCGTCGCGTCCCTCCAGCCACGCCGCGCGCCGCCCCGCGCCAAACCCCAGCACGAGGGTGACGGCCCCCGGAATTAGTGGTGAACGGAGGAGCCGTCGCGCGGCGTCGTTCAGTTCCAGTCCCAGCGGTTCCAGATCCGACGGGTCGGCCACCATCACGGGTAGGTTGACCGTCCGCGGCCGCGCCTTGAGGGCGAATAATTTGTTGATAGCCTCCTCGTTATCCGGCCGGGCTGCCAGGCCGTAGACGGTGTCCGTGGGGAGGAGGACTACCCCCCCGCGGCGCAGGGCGTCGGCGACTTGTTGCTTGTCGATCATAGTGTTTGTTCGGTGATGGGTCGGGCGTATTCGGGGAAGGCGAGGGGGCGGGCGGTGAAGTATTCGGGGTGTTCGACGAGGAGGCGGGCGTCGCCGTAGTCGCTGCCGCTGTCGACGAGGGTTACGCGCTCCTGTTGCCGGCTCCAGCGGAGGGCTTCGTCGCGAAATTGCCCGGTGACGACGTAGGTGTCCCCGGCCTCGCTGGTGAGGCGGGGGAGAATCTCCTCCAGGCGGCCGTATTCTACCGCCACCGATTGCCCCCCGCGGGCGACGCCGGCGTAGACGTTTCCCTTGATGGATTTGACGATGTGGATTACAGGCTGTTGGTGTCGATCCCAGGCGTACGCGCCGGCAAGTTCCACGGAGGAGACGGGGCGCACCGCCACCCCGAGGGCGTAACCGAGGGCGTTGGCGAAGGCTACCCCCGTCCGCACGCGACCGGTGCCGCCCGGGCCGACGTCCACGAGGATGGCGCCGATGTCGCGGACGTTTAGCCCGTTGGTTGTCAGGCCGTGGTGTAGGCGGTTGCCGAGTTCCGCGCCGCCGGGGGTGGGGAGGGCGACGAGGTCGCGGAGGAGTTTCCCGTCTTCTCCCAGCGCCATGGCGAGTTGCCCGGCGGAGGTGGAGATGCCGAGGGTCAGCATACGATGAAGGGCTCGAGCTGCTTTTCCATGTCCCAGGTGAGGTGTGGGGCGCCCTCGATGACGATGCGTCGGTGTTCGTCGTCCTCGCGCGTGAATGTGATGGTGAGGAAGTTTTCCAGGTGGTCGGCGAATTTTTTTCCCCATTCCACCAGTGTGATCATGTTGGGGATGTAGTCGTCCAGGCCGAGGTCGTCGAACTCTTCGGCGGTTTCTATCCGGTACAAGTCGACGTGCAGGATGTCGCAGTCGTTGGCGCGGTAGAAGTTGGCGATGCTGAACGTTGGGCTGGTGACTTCGTCGACGCTTCCGAGGGCGGCGGCGAATCCTTTGACGAAATGGGTTTTTCCGGTTCCCAGGTCGCCGTCGAGGATGATTGTTTCTCCGAGGCGGATGAGTGGCGCCACGAGCGCGGCGATTTGTTCCGTCTCCTGCTGGCTGTTGGATAATAGTTCGATGTTCATGTGGGGGGTTTTAATTTCTTCCGCGAAAATCTTAAAAAAAATTGAGAACTGCAACGGGGGGGCGCGGGGGAGGGGGAGGGACGGGGAGTTTTCGCGGGGTGACGAGGGGGTTTCGGGGGGTGACGAGGGGGCGGGAGGAGGGGGCGAAAGGAGTGTCAAAAAGCAAACTTTTCCGCGAAAAGGGGGGCGACGCGGGGAGTGAAAAAACGAGGGGAAGATGGCGGGGGATTTTTTCGGATTCTGACATTTTCGGGAAAAAGCTCGCGAGGGCGGGAACGTTTCCGTTATAAAGTCCGAAAATGCCGCGGAAACCGGCACGGGGGCGCGCGGGTGTGTCGCTATATCACGTGAAGTCAAAGTTATCTCGCGCGAGATGAAAGTTATCTCGCGCGAGATAGCTTTTGTCTCGCGCGAGATAGTCTCGATTTCACGCGAGATGGTGGCGATTTCGCGCGAGATGGTGGCAATCTCGCGCGAGGCGACGGCGATTTCGCTTGAAATGGCGCCGATTTCGCCTGAACTTTTGTTCACTTTGCGCGAGTTCGAGCCGACCTGGGATGAAATCGGGGAGAATCTCGCGCGAGATGGGGATTTTCTCGCGTGAAGTCGAGGCTATCTCGCGCGAGATAACTTTCATCTCGCGCGAGATAATTGTGAAGACACGTGAAATCGGCGCCGTTTCGCGCCCGATTGGAACGCCAAAACACGAACTTTTGTTGAAAACGCGTGCGACCGGGAGGAGCTCGCGAGAGAGCCGGACGATGTCGCGCGAGGTCGGGAGAAACTCGCGCGAGGTGGCGACAAAGTCGCGCGAGAGCGGGAGGAACTCGCGGGGTGAAACGGCGCCGCCGCGTCCGGTGAGGGGCGCGGCGGCGGGGGGTGGAGGGGAGGGGGACGGGGGGTTAGTCCAGTGCCTCGATGGTGTCGCGGATGATGTCGATGGCCTCGAGGAGTTCCGGTTCGGTGATGACGAGGGGGGGGGCGAAGCGGATGATGTGCTCGTGGGTGGGCTTGGCCAACAGGCCGTTGTCGCGGAGTTTGAGGCATACGTCCCAGGCGGTTTGGCCGTCTTTGGGTTTGATGACGACGGCGTTGAGTAGTCCCTTGCCGCGGACGAGTTCGACGCGGGGTGATTGGATGGCGCTGACGCGTTCGCGGAATACGCGTCCGAGGCGTTCGGCGTTTTCGGCGAGTTTTTCGTCTTTGACGATTTGGAGGGCGGCCATGGATACGCGGCAGGCGATGGGGTTGCCGCCGTAGGTGGATCCGTGTTCTCCGGGCTTGATGGTGAGCATGATGTGGTCGTCGGCGAGGACGGCGGAGACGGGCATGGCGCCGCCGGAGATGGCTTTCCCGAGGATGAGGATGTCCGGGCGGACGGCTTCGTGGTCGCAGGCGAGCATTTTGCCGGTGCGGGCGATGCCTGTTTGTACTTCGTCGGCCATGAAGAGGACGTTTTTGGCCTTGCAGAGGTCGCGGGCGGTGGCGAGGTATCCTTTGTCGGGGACGTATACACCTGCCTCTCCTTGAATGGGTTCGAGGAGGAATCCGGCGACGTTGGGGTCTTCGAGGGCGGCGGCGAGGGCGGGGATGTTGTTGTAGGGTACGCGGACGAAGCCGGGGGTGAAGGGGCCGAAGCCGGCGTAGGATGAGGGGTCGTCGGATAGGCCGACGATGGTGATGGTGCGGCCGTGGAAGTTGCCGTCGCAGACGATGATTTTGGCCTGGTCGGTGGGTACTCCCTTGACGTCGTATGCCCAGCGGCGGCATAGTTTGAGGGCTGTTTCGTCGGCTTCGGCGCCGCTGTTCATGGGTACTACTTTGTCGTAGCCGAAGTAGCTGGTGATGTATTCTTCCCACTCGCCGAGGACGTTGTTGTAGAAGGCGCGGGAGGTGAGCATGAGGCGAGGCGCCTGGTCGATCATCGCCTGGACGATGCGGGGGTGGCAGTGCCCCTGGTTGACGGCGGAGTAGGCGGAGAGGAAGTCGAAGTAGCGTTTTTCGTTGACGTCCCAGAGGTAGACGCCTTTTCCGCGTTCGAGGACGACGGGTAGCGGGTGGTAGTTGTGGGCGCCGTGGCGCGCTTCGCGTTGGATGTAATCGTTTGTGTTCATGCTTTTTTTGTTTTTGGTTGTTTATTGCCCGCCGTCGGTGGCGGGTGTTTTTTGTTTTTGGTTTTTTTTGAAGTGTGCGAAGTATTTTCGGAGGAGTTCGCCGATGGTGTCGAAGTTTTCCTGGTAGGACAGGCCGACGCCCTGGATGGTTTCGGTGGCGTTGTAGGTGATTTTGGTGTCCGTGCGGGAGTATGCTTTTAGCTTGAGGGTGCCGGGGTTGTTGAGTTTGACGTCGACGTCGAAGTCGCCGGTGACGGGGGCGCGTCCGGTGGTTTTTGATCCTTCGACGACGTTTCCGTTGGCGGAGATGGAGACGCGGTCGTGCCAGATTTGGGTGGATAGGGCGATTTCAAATTCGTTGTTGTTTTCCTGGTCGCCGGGTCGGTAGGCGACGCCGATGTCGAGGTTTGAGCTGAACTGGGATAGCCATCGGGAGAATTGGCGGGATAGCATTTCGCTGGCGGTGGCGACGCCTGCCTGGTATCCGGCGTCGCGGAGCATGGCTTCCTGGTTGTTCATGGGGTAGAAGCGGTTCATGACGAGGAGGGCGAAGACTTGTTTGTTGATGTCGTCCTGGTTGGAGAGGAGGCTTTGGAGGGTGCTGCGTACTTTGGTGTCGAGGGATGGGAATTCGATGCCGAAGTTGACGGTGGGGTTGAGGAGGTTTTCGGTGAGCTGGAGGCGGCACTCGACGGGTATTTTGACGCGGTAGTCCTGTGCGCTCCAGCCGCTGACGCTTTCCTGGACGAGGTCGCCGAGGGCGGTGCGGAGGGGGTACAGGGCGGTGACGTCGATGAGGGCGTTGTCGATGTCGCCGTTCCAGGTGATGTTGCCGCCGGGTTGGAGGATGAATCGCTTGTTGATGAGGTTGCCCATGGTGAAGAGGTAGTCGCCGCGGTCGATGGCGTATTCGCCGAAGATGCTGAGCTGGTCGTCTTTGTCGAGGGCTACGCGGAATGATCCCTGTCCGATGCTTTTGAGGATGTCGCCGACGGTGGGGTCGAAGATGAGTTGGAGTTCGAGGTCGTCGGTGATTTGCAGGGCGATGTTGAGGTCTAATTTTTCGTTGTTCGCGGCGGGGCGACGGGGGGCGGCGGGGCGGCTGGCGCGGGTGTTGACGAAGTGGAGGAAGTTGTATTCGTCGTCCAGGCCGGTGCTTCCCAGGGGGACGAAGAGGCGGGAGTTTCCGCTCGTCCTGAGGTCGGCGACGACGCTGGGGGTGCCGGCGATGTTGTTGACGCGTGCGCCGCCGGTGATGGCGAGCTGGCCGTAGACGGATTCGTCGTGGGACGCGGCGGCGTTCAGGATCATGAAGTTGTTGAATTGCAGGGCGACGTCGTAGTGGCCGCGGAGGATGTCGTAGTAGCCGCTGCTTTTGATGGCGTTGCCGGAGGCGTCCTCGACGCGGAGACGGTCGAAGAGGAGGCGGCTGCCTTTGATTTCTGCCCTGTCGTTGAGGCGGAATGTGGTGTTGATGCCTTCGACGGGGATGGCGACGCGGTCGAAGGCGAGGTAGCCGTCCAGCGAGGGGTTGGTGGCGGATCCTTCCAGGTTGAGGATGCCGGAGATGTTTCCGCTGCCGTCGCCGAGGACGCCGGGGAGGTAGGCGGTGATTTGGCGGGCGTTGATGGAGGAGAGGACGGCTTGCAGGTGGAGGTCGCCGGAGGATGGTTTGTAGTAGCCGGAGGCGGAGAAGGGGACGCGATCCTCCCAGCGGTTGTCCATGTCGATGCGGAGGAGGTGTTCGCGGGAGTCCCAGTGGGTGCGGGCGCCGAGGACGCCGAGGGTGTCGCGTGCCGCTCCCCAGTGGCGGAGTTCGATGTCGGTGTAGACGAGGCGGTTTTTGTAGATGTCTTGTATTTTGGCCTGTCCGTTGAGTTGTCCGAATAGGGATACGCGGTTGTTGAAAAGAAGGCGGCTAAATTCGGAGAGTTCAAAGTTTTGAAATTCGACGTAGAGGGTGTCGTGGACGTTTTCGCCGACGCGCCCCTTGAGGCGGAAAAGCTGGTCGTTGCGTCGTATTTCAAAGTTGTTGACGAAGAAGTTGTCGCCCTCTTTGAGGATGAGTGATCGCTCCACGCGCCAGAGGCTGTCACCAATAATGATGACGCCGGGCTGGATGAGCGCCTGGGAGACGTACCTGTCCTGGTAATGGAGCAGGCGGAGGTCGGCGGAGAGGGCGCCGCTGTATGTTTCCCGCGTCCAGTTGCTCCAGGTGAGTTCGTTTCCCACGTGGTCGGTGGTGACGTTCATGGTGTTCCGGAGGTTGTAGAGCTGTCCGAGGCGGGCGTAGTCCAGGCGGTCGGCGGTGTAGATGCCGCGGATGGCGGCCGAGTCGCCGGTGATGTTGACGCGGGGACGGGAGAGACGGGCGGCTCCCCATGCCAGCGAGTCGGCGTTAAATTCGAGGGTGATTTCCCCGTCCGCCCCGTTGTATCGGGCGGCGAGGGAGGCGTGGGGGGAGAGGGAGAGGTCGGGATAAACAACGTCGAGAATCCTGTTCAACCCTTTGAAGGAGGCGGTGCAGGCGAGGTCGAGGTCGCGCGGCGGGTCGCGTTTAATGGCGTGTTCGTAGGAGGGGAAGTAGTGGTAGACGAGGAAATCCCACCATTCGCCCGGCTGGATGTCGCGGTAATTTCCGGTGACCCTGAGGTCGATGGCGTCGGACTTGAGGGCGGTGAATCCCCTGTTGCCCGTCATGGCGTGGGTGACGGTGAGCGAGTCCAGGGTGACCTCCCCGCGGAGGTTGGCGTAGTGCAGGGGCGCCACGCGGAGATTTGCGCGGGTGATGCTGCCGTTTTCCCGCCACTGGCCGGAGAAGTGGAGGCTTGCCGATTCCCCGGCGGCAAAGAGGGAGGGCGCCCAGGCGTCCCAATGCCGCGCCTCCGCGTCGCCGCGCGCCTGGAGGAGGGTGAGGGAGTCGCGGGATTCGTACTCCAGGGTGATGTTTGCCCGGATGGAGTCGTTGTCCACGCGCGAGTGGATGGTGTAGCGATCCCCGTCCATGCGCGCGGAGAGGTGCACCTGGCGGAGGGCGGTGTTGAACAGCGGCAATTGGGCGGCGTCGCCCCGCATGACGAAGGTGGGTTTTTCGCCTCCCGCGCCGCTGAATTTCCCCTCGAAGGCACCCGTGCCCAGGAAGGATTGGCCGGCGAGGAGGGCGTAGTCCACCTGCCGGAGGCGCGCCTCGCCGTCGTAACGGAAGCCGGCAGAGTCGCTTTGGTAGCCGAGGGTCACTTGACCGGAAAGCCCCGGCGTGACGCTTTCGGCGGAGAGGTCAAAGCGGTTGATCCCCCCGGCGAAGTGGGCGGAGAGGTCAAATGTGTCGTAGCGATCAAGAATTTCGGGGAGGGGAAGGTGGTGATCCTCCAGCCACGGGAGGTAAATTTCCCGCAACTCGACGGGGGAGAGGCGGCTCTCCTGCAGCTGGAGGTCGAAGCGCGCGTCGGCCAGCGCGGGCAGCCCCTCCGAGCGGAAGGAGGCGACGAGGAGGCTTTTCTCTTGCAGTCGCAGGCGGAGGTTTTTGCCCTCCAGGTGATCCACCGTGTTGAAGACCTCCCCGCTACCAAAGATGTTGCAGTTGATACCTCGCAACGCGCTGTTGAAGTAGGAGAGATCGTCGAGATAAATCTCCGAGTCGGAAAAGATGTATCGCTGCGGCATCTTCCGGACGAAGCCTTTCCAGTAGCCCTCGCCGGGCGTCCACGCGTACTCCAGGGTGTCCAGGTGCAGGAGGCTGATGCCGGCGGCGATCGTCCCCTCCGTCACCAGCAGGTGGCCGTCGTCCAGCGCGAGGCGCGCCGTGAGGTCGTCCAGGACGAATCCCGATTTTTCCCTCAGCCGCAGCCCCTCCACGCGTGCCCGGAAGCCGCCGCCGGCGAAATCAATCTCCCGCAAGGAGGCGTGCACCCCCTGGCAATCCGCGTCCATCCAGTTGATGCCGTACTCGACCGGCGAAAAACCCTCCTCGATGTAGGTGACGCGGCAATCCCGCAGCTCTACCCTGTCGAGATCCACGCGCCAGGGCGCGGCGGCCTCCCGGTCGGGCTGGGCAGGGTCGACCAAACCCGGATCGACTTGCCGCGAGAGGGCGGCCAGCACGGCGTCCAGGTTGGTGACGCTCTCCTTCTCTCCGCGTTGCATGCGGTAATTGAAAACGGCGTTGTCCAGGCGAATCTCCCTCACGGTGAAGGAGTGGCGAAAGAGGCTGACGGAGTCTACCCGCGCGAAAAGTGTTTTGACAAAGAGCAGCGTGTCGCCCCCGGTGTCCTTTACCAGCACGTCTTCCAGGACGAGGGTCTCCAGCGGTCGGAAGTTGACCCGCCCCACGCTGACCTCCACGCCGGCGCGCTCGCGGATCTGGCGGGTGAAATAATCCACCAGCCGCGTCTGTACGAACGGGGTCATTAGCGCGAGATAGAGACAGAGAGCCAGCGTCCCTAAAACGATAACGCACAAGGAAAATATGTTGATCGCTCTTTTTATACTCCCAGGGGTTTAATAGTGAGGCAAATTTATGTAATATCGCGGAGAAAACCGATTGAACAAGGGAAAAAATGAAAATATTGGTCACCTACAGGATCCCCGCCGACTCCTTCTCGGCCCTGGGAAAAGAGCACGAGTACACGCTTCCAAGCAACGAGTTTTTTACCGATGACGAGCTGATGCAGATGATTGGCGATTACGACGCGCTCCTCCCCATCTTCCTCCGCCCGCTGAAACGCGAGTTGGTGGAGGCCGGCCATCGCCTGAAAATCATTAGCAATTTTGGCGTCGGGTACAACAACATAGACGTTGTCCACGCACGCTCCCGCGGGATTGTCGTCTGCAACACCCCGCGCAGCGTCTGCTTCCCCACGGCGGAGATGGCGATGGCTCTGATGCTGGCCGCCGCCCGGCGCGTGGCCGAGTGCGACAGACGTATCCGCCTGGAAAAAGAGAGCATGTGGGGAACGATGCGAAACCTCGGGCTGACCCTGGAGGGACGAACGCTCGGCATCATCGGCATGGGAAATATCGGGAAAACGGTGGCGGGGATGGCCGCCGCCTTTCGTATGAAGGTGGTTTATCACAACCGCCACAGCGTTGTCGAGGGGTACGAACGGGTGGATCTGGAAGAACTCCTGCGCCGCTCCGACTTTGTCTCCATCCACGCGCCGCTCACGGAAGAGACTCGCTACATGATCGACCGCCCGCAACTCGCCCTGATGAAGCCTACCGCCATCATCGTCAACACCGCGCGCGGGGCAATCATCCGGGAAGAAGCCCTCGCCGAAGCCCTCGCCGCGAAAAAGATCGCCGCCGCCGCCCTCGATGTCTTTGAAAACGAACCCCACGTCAACGAACTCCTCTATACCCTGGACAACGTGGTGCTCACCCCCCACAACGCCACCGGAACCATCGACACCCGCGTGGCTACCGGTCGCGAGGCCATCGACAATATCCTCAACTTCCACGCCGGGCGCCCCACCAACGTGGTGAACTAACCCTCCCGCAAGGCGTCAACCATCAGCGCCGCCACCCGCGCCGACGCCCCCACCCCGCCAAGTCGCCGCCGCACCTCCGCGTAACCCTCCTCCACCCGCCGGCGGGCGTCCGGATCATCGAGAATGGCCGACAACGACGAAAAAAGATTCCGATCGTTCAACTTCTGCATCAGCAACTCCCTCACCACCTCCTCGCCGGCCACCAAATTCACCAGCGAGATAAACCGCACTTTCACGAACCACTTGAACAGCCAATACGACAACGCCCCCCCCTCCCCGCTGTAACAAACCACCTGCGGCACGCCCAGCAACGCCGTCTCCAGCGTCGCCGTCCCCGACGTCACCAGCGCCGCCCGCGCCTGCTGCAATAACCGGTACGTCTGCCCGTGCACCACGCGAATCCCCGTCCCCTCCAGGAACGGCGCGTAATCGCCATCCGTCATCGACGGCGCCCCCGCCACCACGAACTGGTACCCCGGGAAACGCCCCGCCATCCGCGCCATCTTCGGCAACACGTGCTTCAACTCCTGCAACCGGCTACCGGCCAGCAACGCCACGATGGGCTTTCGCGACAAACCGTTGCGCCCCGCGAACTCCTCGAAACGCTCCCCCTTCCCCTCCCGCCGCTCGATAGCGTCCACCAGCGGGTTGCCGGCGTAATACACCTGGTAACCAAACGACCGGTAAAACTCCACCTCGAAAGGAAAAATCACGAACATCCGCTCCACCAACCGCCTGATCTTCCGCACCCGCCCCGTGTTCCACGCCCACACCTTGGGCGAGATATAATAAAACACCCGCGTCGCCCCCCCCTCCAGCAACGCCGCCACCCGCAGGTTAAACCCGCCGTAATCCACCAGCACCACCACGTCCGGCCGCCACTCCCGGATATCCTGCAGGCAAGCGCGGAGATTCTCCCGGATCTTCCCGACGTTCCTCACCACCGTCAGGAACCCCATGACGGCCGTATCCTTGTAATGTCGCGCCACGTCGGCGCCCGCCTCGCGCATCAAATCACCCCCCCAGCCGCGCACCACGGCCGTGGCATCCAGGCGAATCAACTCCCGGATCAGGTTAGAAGCGTGAAGGTCCCCGGAGGCCTCCCCCGCGATCACGTAATATCTCATAATGGTATCCTTTGGAGGCAAAAGTAGGGGAAATAGCGGATTAAACCTTACTTTCGCGTCAAAATCACCCCCCCCGATGAACCTTCAAGGAAAACGAGTGGCCTACATCACGCTGGGCTGCAAGCTCAATTTCTCGGAAACCTCCACCCTCCGCCACGCCCTCGAGGAGGCCGGCACGCGCACCGTCGACGCCGACACCGGGGCGGACATCCTCCTGGTCAACACCTGCGCCGTCACGGACGCCGCCGAACGAAAAGCCCGACAACTCATCCGCCGACTGGCGCGACACTGCCCGGACGCCCTCCTCGTCGTCGTCGGTTGTTACGCCAAACTCCGCGCCGACGAACTGCGCGCCATGAAGGGAATACGAATCATCCCCGTCGAAGGAGAAAAATTCCGCGTCATCGACCACCTCCTCGCCCTCGACGAGCGCCTCGTCACCCTGGATGATCACCCTTTTATTCTCGATGATGCCCCGGACAATCACCCCCTCCTCCCCCCCTTCTACCCCGCCTGCTCGCGTGGCGATCGCACCCGCTGCTTCCTCAAAATCCAGGACGGCTGCGACTACCACTGCACCTACTGCGCCATCCCCGCCGCGCGCGGGGCCAGCCGCAGCGCCACCATCTCGCGAGTCCTCGAATCCGCGCGCGAAGCGGCCACCCGCGGCGTCAAGGAGATCATCCTCACGGGCGTCAACACCGGCGACTTCGGCCGACGCGCCGGCGAACCCTTCCTCCACCTCCTCCGCGCCCTGGACGACGAGGGGGCGGTGCCCCGCTACCGCGTATCCTCCATCGAACCCAACCTGCTCACCGGGGAGATCATCGACTTCATCGCCTCCTCGCGCCACTTCATGCCTCATTTCCACCTCCCCCTGCAATCCGGCAGCGACGACGTGCTCGCCCTCATGGGACGACGCTACACCCGCGACCTCTTCGCCCGCCGCGTGGAGCGTGCGCGATCGGTACTCCCCGACGCCTTCATCGGCGTGGACGTCATCGCCGGCTCGCGTGGCGAGACCCTCGCGCGTTTCAAGGACTCCCTCCGCTTCATCTCCGACCTGGACATCACCCGCCTCCACGTCTTCCCCTACTCCGAACGCGCCGGCACGCGCGCCCTCTCCATCCCCGGCTCCGTGGACATCGCGGAGCGTCGCCGCCGCGCCTCCCTCCTCATCGCCCTCTCGACCGCCAAATTGTCCGCCTTTCACCGCCGCTTCCTGGGCGACACGCGCCCCGTCCTCTTCGAGGAGGGAGATCCCGACGCACCTTCCCGCGGCTTCACGGACAATTACATCCGCGTCTCCATCCCCCGCGACCCCTCCCTGGAAAACAACATCATCCCCGTCACCCTCTCCGCCACCAACGTGGTAACGACGGGGGATTAATCAGCGCGTTTTTCCCAACGACAACACCCCGCCGCTGGCGCGGACTTGCAGTCCGTGCCAACGAAAGAACAGCCTTTCCTGTGGTGGCACGGGCTACAAGTCCGCGCCAGCGGAGATTTCGTTGGAAAATGTTGTAGGGGCGCACCTGCGTGTGCGCCCTTTTCCGCGTGTGCACCCCGACGATAATACCGGGGAACATGCCGGGGGGAACACGCGGGAAGGGCGAAAGATTTTTCGCCCCTACAGGTTATCGTCTGGATATCGCCGGATTATGCTGTAGGGGCGAATAATCATTCGCCCTCACCGCCTGTAAAGCAAACACGTCTCCGGCGCACACGCGGGGAAGGGCGAATAATTATTCGCCCCTACAGCATTATCCAACGAACCGTGGGGGCGAACCCCCGCGTGCGCACCCTTTCCCGCGTGTGCACCCCGACGATGGTACCGGTAAACCCGGGTGGGTGGCCCG